>JBBAPY010000316.1:0-2983 GCA_040400635.1 Rhodoferax sp. | reverse complement strand
TGCAAATAGGATTCGCCCGAGTCAAAGGTAAACAGACTCTCGCCAATATCAAAGCCCGCCGTCCCCAGCAAAAAGCCAAAGCCGCTTTGGATGCCGCGCTGGCGCATATTGGTGGCGGTGTTGTGCGCCAAAAACCAGACGATGAGCGCGATCACTCCTACCGCCAGCACCTGATACACCAGCGCGCGAAAGGCTTGGCTGCGCCAGGACCAGCGGTTTTTTTGCGGAGGTGTGGGTGCTGCGCTCATGCAAGATTGCGGTGCTTGTTAGTAAGTTTTGCAAGGACTGGTACAGAAAAAGGGCAGTGCAACATGCTGTGCAACTGCCCTAGAGTCTGCGCCAGGCCGATTGCGGCCCGCTGGCTTAGCGGATAGGTGGTGCGTACTGGATGCCGCCCTTGCTCCACAAATTGTTCAGGCCGCGCGGTAATTGCAGGGCTGATTTGGGGCCGACATTGCGCTCAAAAATCTCGCCGTAGTTGCCGGTGGCTTTGATAGCGTTGGCCAGCCAGTCTTTTTCCAGGCCCAGCAGTTTGCCGGTGTCTTCGGTGGTGCCCAAAATGCGGCCTATGACGGGGTCTTTGCTAGTGGCTTTGAACTCGTCCAGATTGGCTTGCGTTACGCCGTTTTCTTCGGCTTCCAGCAGACCGTAAATGGTCCACTTCACGATGGCAGTCCACTCGTCATCGCCACGGCGCACCATCGGGCCTAAGGGCTCTTTGGAAATCAGCTCGGGCAGGATCATGTGGTCGGCTGGGTTCTTGGCGGACTTGTTGCGCACCGAAGCCAGGCCGGACGCGTCGGTGGTGTAGGCAATGCAACGACCCGAGAAGTAAGCGCCTTCCACTGCGTCGAGCTTTTCAAACACCACGGGTTTGATGTTCAGGCCGTTGGCTTTGGAAAAGTCTGTCAGGTTTTTCTCGGTGGTGGTGCCCGATTGCACGCACACGGTCTGGCCTTTGAGTTGTTTGGCGCTCTTGATCTTGCTCTTGACAGGCACCATGAAGCCTTGGCCGTCGTAATACACCACAGCGGTTTGGCTCAGGCCAATGGAGGCGTCGCGGGTCAGGGTGAAGGTGGTGTTGCGCGAGAGCACATCGACTTCGCCGGACTGCACAGCGGCAAATCGGGCTTGTGCGGTCAGCGGAACGTACTTGATTTTTTCTGGGTCGCCCAGCGTGGCTGCAGCGACAGCGCGGCAGATGTCCACATCGATGCCGGACCATTTGCCATTGGAATCGGCCGCGCTGAAACCGGCCAGTCCGGTATGCACGCCACAAACCACCTGGCCGCGCGCCTTGATGGAATCAAGGGTTTTCCCTGCATGGGCAGGTGCGCCAGCGAGTACGGCTGCAACAGTAAACACCGCACCAAGGCCGTGTAAGGGATTGAATTTCATGTTGAATGCTCCAAAAAAAGGGGGTTGTTCCAGGCTTTGCGGCCTGCAAGCGCAAAGAAAACGGAGCCACCATTGTGCCCCAAGGCGCGAATATAGCTTTACAACGCTGGGTTTGGAAGGGAAAGGGGAAAAACAGGCCCGCCTGCCTGCACGTCCCTAGCGTGACAGCGGGCATTGCCTTGGCGGGCCGAGCGGCTTATGGTTAGCCACTATTTCGCAGTTGCACAGCGCCGGCAAAATAGTGAACCTAAAAGGTAAACAAGGGACAAGCATGGCCGATTCTGTTGACAAAGCGCATTACCGTTTTTGGCCCAAGCGGCTGCCCAAAAATATTACCCCCCCGCAAACTGCTTTGTGGGATAACTTGGCCACCAGTGCGCGGCGTTATCCCGGCAAAACCGCCATCAGTTTCTTCGGCCGACAAACCAGCTACGCGCAGCTGATGGCGCAGGCAGAGGCCTTTGCCGCCTATTTGCAGGGCCTTGGTGTGCAGCGCGGCGACCGTGTGGCGCTGCTGATGCAAAACTGTCCGCAACTGGTCATCGCGCATTTCGGCATCTTGCGTGCAAATGCGGTGGTGGTGCCGGTCAACCCCATGAACCGGGCCGAGGAACTCAAGCACTACATCCTGGACCCTGAGACCCGTGTGGCGGTGACCACTTCCGACCTGGCCGGCGAATTGGCCGCTGCCAGCAATGCCTTGCCCGCGGGCCAAGGCTTGGCGTATCTGCTGGTCAGCCATTTCACCGAGGCCTTTGACCCGGCGCAGGGCGACGATACGCCACCCGCCGCCTGGGCCGACTGGCTGCTGACGCGCCATGCTTTGCCTGCGCTGAGCGGTGGTGAGGTGCATGCCTGGGCGGACGCGCTAGCCTGCACCGATGCACCGCCCGCACTGCAAGTCGGGCCGGAGGATTTGGCCGTGCTGCCCTACACCAGCGGCACTACCGGCCTGCCCAAGGGTTGCATGCATACGCACGCCAGCATCATGCACAACGCCATTAGCAGCGCCATGTGGGGCAACGGCAGCATGGAAAACACCACTTTGATGGTGGTGCCCATGTTCCACATTACCGGCATGGTCAGCCTGATGCATACCAATATTTACTGCGGCGCGACCATGGTGCTGATGCCGCGCTGGGACCGCGAGCTGGCCGCGCGCCTGATCGCGCAATGGCGTGTAACGCACTGGACCAATATCCCCACCATGGTGATCGACCTGCTGGGCAGCCCAAATGTGGATAGTTTTGACCTCTCCAGCATGGTCTATATCGGTGGCGGTGGTGCGGCCATGCCGCAAGCCGTGGCGCAGCGCTTGCTAGAGCAATACGGTCTGCGCTATGCCGAGGGCTATGGCCTGACCGAAACCGCAGCGCCTTCGCACAGCAACCCGCCTGATGCGCCCAAGCAGCAATGCCTGGGTATTCCGTTTATAGGCGTCGATGCCCGCGTGGTGGACCCGGATACGCTGCGCGACATGCCGATAGGCGAGTCCGGCGAAATCATCATGCGCGGCCCGCAAATATTCAAGGGCTATTGGCGCCGTCCCGAGGCCACGGCCCAGGCCTTTGTGGAGGTGGACGGG
>JBBAPY010000315.1:0-3000 GCA_040400635.1 Rhodoferax sp. | reverse complement strand
CGACCTGAATAAATGCATTTACTGCGGCTTTTGCGAAGAAAGCTGCCCGGTGGACTCGATTGTCGAAACCCATATCCTGGAATACCACGGGGAAAAACGGGGCGACTTGTACTTCACCAAAGACATGCTGCTGGCGGTCGGGGACCGCTATGAAGCCGAGATCGCTGCGGCCAAGCAGGCGGATGCCAAATACCGCTAAGCGCCTGCAAGAAAGATTGCCACCATGAGTGTTACTACGGGTCTGTTTTACGCCTTTTCGGCGGTCTTGCTGATTGCGGCGTTCAGGGTCATTACCGCCCGCAACCCGGTGCACGCGGCCTTGTTTTTGGTGCTCACGTTTTTCCAGGCCGCGATGATCTGGATGCTGCTCAAAGCCGAGTTCCTGTCGATTACGCTGGTGCTGGTCTATGTCGGCGCGGTGATGGTTTTGTTCCTGTTTGTTGTGATGATGATGGACATCAACGTCGAAAACCTGCGTGTCGGCTTTTGGAATCACTTTCCGCTGGCCGCTGCGGTGGGCGTGGTGATTGCGCTGGAAATGGCGGCGGTTTTATTAGGTGGTTTTCGTGTGGTCGATGACCCGGCGGCGGCCAATAATGCAATAGGCGGTCCGTCCAACACCCAACAGTTGGGCAAATTGCTGTACACCGAATACCTCTATCCCCTAGAAATCGCTGCTGCGATTTTGCTGGTGGCCATGATTGCCGCGATTGCGCTGACGCTGCGCGCGCGCAAAGATAGCAAATACGTGAGCCCCGGCGACCAGGTGCGCGTCAAAGCCCAAGACCGCATGACCGTGCTCAAGATGGACGCCACGCAAGAAGCCCCCGCGCCTGCGCCCCCCGAGGCTGCCGCCACACCGGAGACCAAAGCATGATGAATACCCTGACACTGGGCCACTTTCTGTCCCTGGGCGCGATGTTGTTTGCGCTTTCGGTAGTGGGCATCTTTTTGAACCGCCGCAACCTGATTGTGCTTTTGATGGCCATCGAACTGATGCTGCTGGCGGTGAACACCAATTTCGTCGCCTTCTCGCATTACCTCAACGACATGCACGGCCAGGTGTTTGTGTTTTTTATCCTGACCGTCGCCGCTGCCGAGTCGGCCATTGGGCTGGCCATTTTGGTGCTCTTGTTCCGGGCCAAGTCCAGCATCAGCGTGGACGAACTCAATACGCTCAAGGGCTAAGACAACGATGCAAGCAAGTCTCAATGCAGCCACGCTGCTTATCGTGCCGCTGGCCCCTCTGGTCGGCGCGCTGCTGGCCGGCATATTCGGCACCAAGTTTGGCGGCAACCGCATCGGGCGCACGCTCACCCACAGCCTGACGATTGCCGGGGTGCTCATCTCCTTCATCATCTCCGCGCTCACCTTGCAAGCCGTAGTGCAAAGCGGTGCGCGCCTGAACGAAACGCTGTACACCTGGATGGTGGTGGGCGACTTGAAAATGGAAATCGGCTTTCTGGTCGATGGCCTGACCGCCATGATGATGTGCGTGGTGACCTTCGTGTCGCTGATGGTGCACATCTACACCATTGGCTATATGGACGAGGACGAGGGCTACAACCGTTTCTTTTCCTATATCTCCCTCTTCACTTTCTCGATGCTGATGCTGGTCATGAGCAACAACCTCTTGCAGCTTTTCTTTGGTTGGGAGGCGGTGGGCCTGGTGTCCTACTTGCTGATCGGTTTTTGGTACAACAAACCCAGCGCTATTTTTGCGAACATGAAAGCCTTTTTGGTCAACCGGGTGGGCGACTTTGGTTTCATCTTGGGCATAGGCCTGATCGCCGCATTTGCCGGCACGCTCAATTACGCCGAGATATTTACCAAAGCCCCCGAACTGGCGGCGCTGACCCTGCCTGGCACCAGTTGGATGCTGCTCACGGTGGCCTGTATTTGTCTGTTTATCGGTGCCATGGGCAAATCGGCGCAGTTCCCCTTGCATGTTTGGTTGCCCGACTCCATGGAAGGCCCCACGCCCATCTCCGCGCTCATCCATGCGGCCACCATGGTGACCGCCGGTATCTTTATGGTGGCGCGCATGTCACCCCTGTTTGAGTTGTCCGATACCGCGCTCAATCTGGTCTTGCTGGTGGGCGCCATCACTGCCTTGTTCATGGGCTTTCTGGGCATCATCCAAAACGACATCAAACGGGTGGTGGCCTATTCCACGCTGTCGCAGCTGGGCTACATGACGGTGGCCCTGGGCGCCTCAGCCTATTCGGTGGCGGTGTTCCATTTGATGACGCACGCGTTTTTCAAAGCCTTGTTGTTTTTGGGCGCCGGCTCAGTCATCATCGGCATGCACCACAACCAGGACATTCGCTGGATGGGCGGCGTGCGCAAGTACATGCCGATCACCTGGATCACTTCCTTGCTCGGATCGCTGGCCCTGATAGGGACACCGTTTTTTGCTGGCTTCTATTCCAAGGACAGCATCATCGAAGCCGTAGCCGAAAGCCATTTGCCTGCGGCCGGTTTTGCCCACTTTGCCGTGTTGGCCGGTGTGTTTGTGACCGCGTTCTATTCTTTCCGCATGTACTTTTTGGTGTTCCATGGCAAAGAGCGCTACGACCAAAACCCTGATGTGCACCACGGCCATGATGACCACGGCCACGGCGATGACCACGACCACAGCCCGCATGAATCACCCTGGGTGGTATGGCTGCCGCTGGTGATGCTGGCGATCCCCTCGGTCGTCATTGGTTTTATGACCATAGAGCCTATGTTGTTTGGCGATTTTTTCAAAGACGCCATCGTGGTGGACGGAACGCGCCACCACGCGATGAAGGGATTGGAAGAAGCTTTCCATGGCCCCGTCGCCATGGCGCTGCATGCGCTGGGCACCGCACCGTTTTGGCTGGCACTCGCTGGCGTCGCCACCGCTTGGTATATGTATCTGATTAACCCAGCCCTACCTGCGGCCATCGGGCGCGGCCTGCGGCCCTTGGTGGTTTTGTTGGAAAACAAGTACTACATGGACTGGTTCAATGAAAA
>JBBAPY010000314.1:0-3002 GCA_040400635.1 Rhodoferax sp. | reverse complement strand
GCTCCGCTCGGATTGAACGGGTTTTGCAACCCATTCAATCGGAGTCCGTATCAGTACACGCGGGGCTTGGGTTCGAACGCGCGCGTGAAGCCCTTGAGCGACACGGGCTTGTACCCGATCTGCACCTGACCCTCGCGGTTCAGGTCCTTGTACGCCATGGTGTGCTTCAGCCAGTTCTCGTCGTCGCGGGTCGTGAAGTCCTCGCGGTCATGCGCGCCGCGCGACTCGGTGCGGTTGAGCGCACTGGCGGTCATGGCCTCGGCGCAGTCGAGCATGAAGCCCAGTTCCATCGCCTCGATCAGCTCGCTGTTGTAGCGGCGGCTGGGGTCGCTGACCCCCACGTTCGCGTAACGCGCCTTGAGTTCCTGCACGATCCCGACCTGTTTTTCCATGTCGGGGCCGTTGCGGAAGATCCCGACGTTGTTCATCATGGATTCCTGCAGTTCCTTGCGGATCGCGGCGGCGTTGTCCTTGCCGCTGCTGTTGCGCAGGCGGTCGAACAGGTCCACGCTCTCACGCTGGGGGTTCTCGGGCATGTCCGGGAATTCCACCTGACGCGCGTACTGCGCGGCGTAGATCCCGGCGCGGCGACCGAACACCACGAGGTCCCCGAGGCTGTTCGTGCCCAGGCGGTTCGCGCCGTGCAGCGACACGCAGGCCTGCTCACCGGCCGCGTACAGGCCCTCCACGCTGCCGCCGTTCCCGTCGCTCAGGCACAGGCCATTCAGGTCGGTGGGAATACCGCCCATCGCGTAGTGCGCCGTCGGCTGGATCGGCACGAGGTCCTTGACCGGGTCCATGCCCAGGTACGTGCGCGCCAGGTCGGTGATCTCGGCCAGTTTGCCCTCGATCACCTCGCGCGGCAGGTGCGTCAGGTCGATGTTCACGGCGTCCTTGTCACGGCCCACGCCACGGCCCTCGCGGATCTCGGTGATGATCGAGCGCGACACGATGTCACGCGGCGCGAGATCCTTGATGGTCGGCGCGTACCGCTCCATGAACCGCTCGCCACTGTCGTTCCGCAGGATGCCGCCCTCGCCACGGATGCCTTCCGTGACCAGGATGCCCAGCTTCGCCAGACCCGTCGGGTGGAACTGGTAGAACTCCATGTCCTCCAGGGGCAGGCCCTTGCGGTAGTAGATGCTCATCAGGTCGCCCGTCAGGGTCAGGGCGTTACTGGTGATCTTGAACACGCGCCCGTACCCGCCGGCTGCCAGAATCACGGCCTTCGCGTGGAAGGTGTGCAGTTCCCCGGTCGATAGCTCGTACGCCACCACGCCACGGCAACGGCCGTCCTCGATCAGCAGGTCCGTCACGTGGAACTCGTTGAAGAACGTCGTGCCTTCCTTGACGTTCTGTTGGTACAGCGTCTGCAGGATCATGTGACCCGTGCGGTCCTTCGCGTAGCAGCTTCGCTCCACGGCCGCCTTCCCGAAATCACGGGTGTGACCACCGAACTTACGCTGCGCGATCTTGCCGTCCGGCGTGCGCGAGAACGGCAGACCCATGTGCTCCAGCTCGTACACCGCGTCGATGATGTCCTTGGAGAACACCTCGGCGGCGTCCTGATCGGTCAGGTAATCGCCGCCCTTGACGGTATCGAACATGTGCCATTCCCAGTGGTCTTCCTGCACGTTCCCCAGCGCCGCGCCAATCCCGCCCTGCGCCGCGCCCGTATGCGACCGCGTCGGGTACAGCTTGCTGATGCAGGCCACAGACACGTTCCCCTTGGCAGCGTACAGCGCGGCCATCAGGCCAGCGCCCCCCGCTCCCACCACCAGCACGTCATAACGATGATGCATATTTATCCTTTACCACCTGCCCGCAAAGGCAGGATCAGATCGAGAACAGACCCACCGTGCCGAACGCAAACACCAGCGCCACCACGGTATAGAACAGACCCTTCACCCACGCCCGGTTCGGACGGGACCGCACGTAATCCTCGATGGAATACCGCGCGCCGTTCGCGCCGTGCATCAGCGACAGCGCCAGGATCAGCCAGTCATAGAACTTCCAGGCCGGGTTCGCCAGCTTCGCGACCACCGCGTCGAAGGTCGCGTCCGACTCGCTGACCTGAATGAACGTCATGTAGATGTGCCCCAGAATCAGGAACACTAGGATCAACCCGCTGATCCGCATGAAAATCCACCAGTTCAGCTCCGCGTTGCTGTGCGACTGCTGCCGCGCGTCCGTGAACGTCCGGGCACGAATCATCAGTAGCCTCCCATCAGACGCGGGTACAGCGTCCAAGCGGCGTACACGAAGGCCGCCACGCTGATCAGCAGCACCCCGTACCACATCTGCCGCTGGTACGCCACGCCGAAGCCCGTGAAGTCCATCACGATGATCCGCAGCCCGTTGAACGCGTGGTACACCACGCCCGCCGTCACGAACAGCAACCCGATCCGGAACGGCCACAGATCGTACGTCTCGTGAATCACCATGTAAAACCGCTCACCAAAAATGAACGACCCGATGCTGAACACATGCAGCATCAGATAAGCCAGAATTGCCAGCCCGGACAGGCGGTGAAGCAGGAACGCCCACTGCCCCTCTCTTCCTCGGTACATTCTCCCAGTCCTCCTCGACGTCTAAACCCTTCTGTTCTCAAGGCGCCGCCACCCCACCACACACTAGGGCGAACGGTAAGCCGTGTGGGTGACCATTCACACCACTCTTTCAGACAGCGCCCAGTTTAACACCACCCCGCCAGAGCGCACCCACCCCACGGCCGGAGAACCGGAACACCCGATGTCACCGCGTGAGGTGCAAGCACAGACCATACCGCGCTACCCTGAACCGCATGACCGGCCCCACCCCCACCCCACCCAAAGACCCCCAGGCCGAAGCGGAATTCACCCGCAAACTCGTCCTCGGCATCCTCAGCACCCTCGAACACAAGGGCCTGCTCAGCAAGGCCGAAGTCGACGGCATCATCCGCGCCGCCCGCCACGCCGCCTACCCCCCCCCCCCCCCCCCCCCCCCCCCCCCCCCCCCCCCCC
>JBBAPY010000313.1:0-3057 GCA_040400635.1 Rhodoferax sp. | reverse complement strand
CCTTGATCACCGGCGCGTGAACCGAATGGTCACCACCGAGCACCAGCGGCATGGCCCCCGACGCCAAAATTTTGCGGATGGCGTATTCGGTATTGGCATGGCTTTTGTGCATATCGGTGTGCACGATGTCGGCATCCCCCACATCCACGATGCGCGCTTGGTCGCGCGTGAGGTACATCACATCGTCCTCATGGTCGTAGGCGCCGGCATGGCCAAAAGAAAACAAGGTAGAGGCCTCGCGGATGGCACGCGGACCAAAGCGCGCACCCGGCCGCCACTGCGTGCCCATGTCATTGGGTACGCCGATCACAGCGACATCGGCATCGATGGCATTCCAGTCCACGCAGGCGGGTGATTTAGCAAAAGTGCAGTGGCCGACAAAAGGTAAATCCAGGCGACCGCGTTGGTAGGCGTTGTCAGACATCAACAGCTTTCAGGCAGAGGTGAGTAGGCCACGCTTGCGTAGCATGGGTTCGACCGCCGGCGGGCGGCCGCGAAAGGCAACATAGGCTTGCATAGGCGCTTGCTGGTTGCCTGCGGCATATACATGGCGCAGCAGGGACTGGCCCAAAGCCGGGTCGAGTACATCGCCTTTTTCCAAGAAAGCGTCGAAGCCATCCGCGTCCAGCACCTCGGCCCACATATAGACGTAATACGCCGAGGCATAGGCATTAGAAGAAAACAGATGCGAGAAATGCGGCAAGCGGTGCCGCATGCCGATGCCCGAGGGCATTGCCAATGCATGCAAAGTGTCGCGCTCAAATGCTTGCAAGTCCAGCGCATCCGGGTCGGTGCGCTGGTGCAAGTCCAGATCCACCAAGGCGGAGGCCAGGTACTCGACGGTAGCAAAACCCTGGTTAAAGGTCTGCGCCGCCAAAATTTTCTCGAGTAATGCCTGGCCCATGGGCTGGCCGCTTTGGCTGTGGGTGGCAAAGCGTTGCAAAATTTCTGGCTGGAGCAGCCAGTTCTCAAAAATTTGCGAAGGGAACTCGACAAAGTCGCGCAGTACGCTGGTGCCCGAAAGGCGGCGGAAACGGCATTGCGAAAGCAGCCCATGCAAGCCGTGGCCAAACTCATGGAACAAAGTGCGCGCATCGTCCAGGCTGAGCAAGGTGGGCTCGCCCGCGGCGGCCTGCGAAAAATTATTATTGTTCACCACAATCGGACGCACGGCGGTGGGCAGCTCGCTTTGGTCGCGGTAGGTGCTCATCCAGGCGCCCGAGCGCTTGCCGCTGCGGGCAAAGTTGTCACCCAAGAACACGCCCACATGGCGGCCATCGGCATCGCACACTTCCCAGGCCTTGACGCTGTCGTGGTAGGTGGCGATGTCGCCGCGTGGCGCAAAGCGCAGTCCGAAAAGGCGCCCGGCCACATAAAACATCGCCTCGGTCAGGCGCTCGAGCTGCAAAAACGGTTTGATCTCGGCTTCGTTGAGCGCATAGGCACGCTGGCGCACTTTCTCGGTCCAGTAGTGCCAGTCCCAGGTCTGAATGTCTTCGCTGGTCCAGGCCACACCGGTTTCCTCGCTCGCTTGCGCAGCCAGTGCGGCACGCTCCTGCAGCGCTTTGCGCTGCGCCGGCTCCCAGGCGCGCATTAGCAAGTCGCGCACGGCGCCGTGGTGGCCGGCCATGGTGTCGGCCAGGGCAAAGTCCGTGAAATCGGCGTAGCCCAGCAAGCGCGCCTGGGCTAAGCGCAGTTGCAGGATCTCGCGCATCAGCGGCCGGTTGTCGTGCGCGCCGCTGTGCTCACCGCGCGCGCACCAGGCCTGCCAGATGTGCTGGCGCAGGTCGCGCCGCTCGGAAAACATCATGAAGGGCGTGATGGACGAACGCGACAAGGTGATGACGTGGGCGTCCGCGCCTTCGACGCCCCGCTCGGAAGCCGCCTGGCGCGCAGCGGAGACGACAAAAGCCGGTAGCCCGGCCAGTTCCTCGGGTGCGCGCAATACCATCTGAAACGCCGACTCGTCGGCCAGCACGTTTTGTGAAAACTGGGTGAAGCAGCGGGCCAGGCGCTCGGCATTGGCCGCAAATTCCTTGCGCTGGGCTGGGGCCAAGCGGGCACCTGCGCGCTCAAAGTCCAGTAGGTAACGCGACAGCAGGCGCTGGCTTTGCGCGTCCAGCGCGGCGCTGTTGCGGGCGACGGACTCGATGCGGGCGAACAAGCCGGCATGCAGAAAAAATGCGGCCTGGTGGGCGGCAAGCCGGGGCGCAATTTCCCGCTCTAGGGCACGCAAAGCGTCCGAGCTGTGCAAGGCCACCAAATTGAAAAACACCGAGCGGCAGCGCGCCAGCAACTGACCGGCCGACTCCAGCGCCAGCAAGGTGTTGTCAAAGTCGGCGGGGGCCGGGTTGGCCGCGATGGCCTCGATCTCGGCCTGGTGGGCGGCAAAGGCGGCATCAAATGCCGGCAAAAAATGCTGCGGCGCAACAGATGCAAAAGGCGGTACCTGGAAGGGCGTTTCCCAGGGGGACAGGAGGGGATTGTTGGCGTGCGTCATCAGCCCACTGTAATAGATAGCGCGCGCTGCACCAAGGCTAAGCGCCCAAACCCATGCGCTGCGGCTTACTTTATGATGCCCGCTGCCTTGGCCCCCTACCCGGAGACCCACCCCCATGCTGCGTTTGGTTTTGCCTGCTATGCCGACACATTGGACCCGCGCTTGGGTTGCCGCATGGGCTTGTATCGCCAGCCTGTTTTTCGGTAGTGCCCAGGCCGGCACCAATCCGGCCGATTCGGCCAAGGTGTTGCATATGGCCTTTCCGGCGGCCGAGACGGGTTTTGACCCGGTGCGCGTGAGCGATCTGTACTCCAACATTGTGAACTCGGGGATTTTTCAGCCCCTGGTCACTTACGACTGGATGGCCCGACCCAGCACCATCGTGGCCGATGCGGCTGAGGCAATGCCCGAAGTCACTGAGGACGGCAAGCTCTACACCTTCAAAATCCGCAAAGGCCTGTACTTTTCTACCGACCCCGCCTTCAAGGGCCAAAAGCGCGAGTTGACGGCGCAGGACTTTGTCTACACCTTGCTGCGCCATATTGATCCAAAAAACA
>JBBAPY010000312.1:0-3099 GCA_040400635.1 Rhodoferax sp. | reverse complement strand
CGCCACAAAGATGTGGTCTTGCTGCATTACGAGGAAATCTCTGAGCGGCGTTTCAGCGGCTGGACCATGGGTCAGGTCAATATGTCCAAAATCAACGCCAGCATTTTGCTTAAGTATGCGGAAAAGCCCGAGCTAGACCCTTACAGCGTGTCCGGCAAAGTATCGCTGGCCCTGCTGGAAGAACTGATGGCCACTGCCTCCATCATGGGCCGGGCCTAAGCGGTCCGACTATTGCCCATGGCGCCGCTGCTGGGTTGCGATTTTTCCAGCAGCCCGGGGCCGCGCAAACACATCGTCCTGGCCTGGGGGCATAGCGACGGTGCACGGCTCGTAGTCGATAGCCTGGTGCGCTTGCAAAGCCTTGGAGCGTTTACCTCGGCGCTGCAGTCTCGTGCGGCTTGGCTTGGCGGTTTTGATTTGCCCTTTGGCCTGCCGCGTGAACTCGTCGAGCATCTGGGCTGGCCTACGCGTTGGGAAGATTGCATCGCGCATTACGCCGCTTTGACCCGGCCGCAGATTCGCGACCTATTCGCCGCTTTTTGCAACAGTCGGCCCGCTGGCGCCAAATTTGCACACCGCGCCACAGACGGCCCGGCCGGCTCCAGCCCCTCCATGAAATGGGTCAATCCGCCAGTGGCCTATATGCTGCACGCGGGCGTGCCCGCTTTGATGGCGGCGGGTGCGCATTTTCCAGGCTTACAAGCGCCCGATCCGCAGGCGGCGCACATTGCTGTGGAGGCCTATCCTGGCATGCTGGCGCGCGAGGTGCTGGGTGCGCAAAGCTACAAAAGCGATGACAAAGCCAAGCAAACCCCTGAGCGCCTGATTGCCCGCAAAGACTTGATCAATGCCCTGGAACTGGGGCAAACGCGTTGGGGCACACGCCTCAAGCTCAGCCATGCGCAGCGCGATGCCTTAGCGCAGGATGCCAGTGGCGATGCCTTGGATGCTGTTTTGTGCCTGGTGCAAGCCGCCTGGGCCCAGCGCGCCCAAGCGCAGGGTGACGCGCAATACGGCTTGCCCGCAGGCATGGACCCTTTAGAGGGCTGGATACTGGGCGCTTAGGCTGGGGCGTGCAGCGCCGCTTGGGATGACGCTTTATTGCTTTGTGCCGCAGACCGCGCAACCCGGATTTTTTTGAACGTGTATCCGCGTCCATTCCATGCTGCGTGCATCCAGCATGAGTAAATAACCGTTCAAGGACGTGCCTGTCTGGGCCAGTAATTTCAGCGCCTCAAGTGCTTGCATTGCGCCTATCACACCCACCAGCGGCGCCAACACGCCCATGGTGGCGCAGCGCGCCTCTTCGGGCGGGGCATTGGGTGCAAACACACAGGCATAGCACGGTGCATGGGCAACGCGCGGGTCATACACCGCAATTTGTCCGTCCATGCCAATGGCCGCACCGCTGACCAGCGGCACATGGTGCTGCACACAAGCGGCGTTGATGGCCTGGCGGGTCTGGAAGTTATCGCAGCAATCGAGTACCACGTCCGCCTGCGCTACCAGGCTCTGTAGCAGCCGGGCATCGGCGCGCGCTTGTAGCGCTTGCACCTGTACCGTTGGGTTAAGTTGGGCCAATGTGCTTTGGGCCGACAGCACTTTAGCTTGCCCGATGCGCTCGGTGCTGTGCATGATTTGGCGTTGCAAATTGGTCAAATCCACCGTGTCGTCATCGACCAGGGTGATGCTGCCCACACCTGAGCAGGCCAGGTACATGGCCGCTGGCGAGCCCAGGCCGCCGGCGCCAACAATGAGCGCGCGCGATGTCAGTAGGCGGCGCTGGCCCTCAATTCCGATGTCCTCAAGCAGTAGGTGCCGCGAATAGCGCAGCAAATCCGCGTCAGGAAGGTCCGGTTCAGTCACCGGGCTCCTCATTCCTCTTTCTTTTCGGCGCTGCGCTCTACTTGCGTTTTGCTGATCAGTACCGGCTGGCCTTTTAGCTTTTTGAGAGCCTGGCCGAGTTGGAAGTCTTTCTCCGATCCGAATTCCGGGGAGCGGCGTTCGGCCACCGGTTTACGCGATTCCTCTTCCATGCGCTTTACGGCGTCTTCCCGCGCTTTCTCACGCGCTTTCTCACGCGCTTTCTCACGCGCGGGGTCTTTCACTTCTTCGCCTTGGCCGCTGCCTAAATGTTTTTCCAGGTCCGCTTCGCGGGTGCGAAGAGCCGCAAAGGGGCTGCCCTCTTCGGTGTCATCGACCATCAAATCCGGCACGATGCCCTTGGCCTGGATAGAACGACCGCTGGGAGTGTAGTAACGCGAAGTGGTGATCTTCAGACCGGTCTCACCGCTCAAAGGCCGAAAGGTTTGCACCGAGCCTTTGCCAAAGGTCTGCCCGCCCATGATGGTGGCGCGCTTATGGTCTTGCAGTGCCCCGGCCACAATCTCACTGGCTGAGGCCGAGCCTTCGTTCACCAGCACGATGAGCGGGATATTTTTTAACTGCGCCGGCAGCTTTTTGATCGGGTCCGCACCCATGCGGCCCATGTAGTCGCGCGCATTGGCGCGCAGGGTTTGTTTGCTTTCTTCGGTCTGGCCGTTGGTACTTACCACGGTCACGTTGTCGGGCAGGAAGGCAGCAGAAATCGCCACGGCGGCATTGAGCAGCCCGCCCGGATCGTTACGCAAATCCAGCACCATGCCTTTGATTTTGGGGTCTTGCTCATACAACTCGTTGACTTTTTTCACAAAATCATCGACGGTCCGTTCCTGGAACTGGCTCACACGTATCCAGGCATAACCGGGCTCTATCAGTTTGCCGCGCACAGACTGTTGTTTGATTTCTTCGCGGATGATGGTCACCGCAAAGGTCTTGTTTTCATCTTTACGGAACACGGTCAACATCACTTTGGTGGCGGGTTCGCCACGCATGCGTTTGACCGCTTCATTGAGGCTCAGTCCTTTCACTGCCGTGTCGTCGACTTTGATGATCAAGTCGTTGGGCTTGAGACCAGCGCGGTCGGCCGGCGAGCCTTCAATCGGCGAGACGACTTTGACCACGCCGTCTTCCTGGGTGATTTCGATTCCCACACCGACAAATTTGCCAGTGGTTCCCTCACGAAACCCTTTGAAGGATTTCCTGTCGAAATACGTGGAA
>JBBAPY010000311.1:0-3147 GCA_040400635.1 Rhodoferax sp. | reverse complement strand
CAGCACGAATCTGTGCGCTACCTTGGGCGGTGGCTTTTTCAGCCTTCCAGATTTCGTCCAGGTCGGCGATTTCTCTCTGCAGCGTACTGATTTCCTCGTTGATGAGCGCGAAGCGCTTGATGGAGGCTTCGTCTTTTTCCTTTTTGACCGCCTCGCGCTCGATCTGTAACTGAATCAATCGCCGATCCAACTTGTCCATCACCTCAGGCTTGGAATCGAGTTCAATCTTGATCTTGGCGGCAGCTTCGTCTATCAGATCAATCGCCTTATCCGGCAGAAAGCGGTCGGTGATATAGCGATGACTCAGTTCGGCAGCCGCGACGATGGCGGGGTCGGTGATGTTCACGCCATGGTGTACCTGGTAGCGTTCTTTCAGGCCGCGCAAAATTGCGACGGTGGCTTCCACCGTAGGCTCGCCCACCAAAATCTTTTGAAAGCGCCGCTCCAAGGCCGCGTCTTTTTCGATGTATTTTCGGTACTCGTCCAGCGTCGTGGCACCCACACAATGGAGTTCACCACGCGCCAAAGCTGGCTTAAGCATATTGCCCGCATCCATGGCGCCTTCGGCCTTGCCGGCGCCCACCATGGTGTGCAATTCGTCAATAAAGACAATGGTCTGGCCTTCGTCCTTAGACAGGTCTTTCAACACATTTTTCAGCCGCTCTTCAAACTCACCCCGGAACTTGGCGCCCGCCAGCAGGGAGGTCATATCCAGCGACAGCACGCGCTTGCCTTTGAGAGAGTCGGGCACTTCACCGGCAACAATGCGCTGGGCCAGGCCCTCGACGATGGCGGTCTTGCCGACGCCGGGCTCGCCAATCAAAACGGGGTTGTTCTTGGTGCGGCGTTGCAAAACCTGAATAGCGCGGCGGATTTCGTCGTCACGGCCAATCACCGGGTCGAGCTTGCCGGCGCGGGCGCGCTCGGTCAAATCGACGCAGTATTTTTTCAGGGACTCACGCTGGTCCTCTGCGTCAGCGCTGTCCACCCCCTGCCCGCCGCGCACCGCCAAGATGGCAGCGTCCAGACTTTTACGGCTCAAGCCCAAAGCCTGGGTCTGTTTGGCAAATTCGGACTTGCCCTCACTCAATGCCACCAGAAATAGCTCGCTGGCCACATACTGGTCGCCGCGTTTCATGGCTTCTTTTTCGCTGGCCTGCAAAAGGCTGACCATGTCGCGCCCTACCTGGACCTGATCCTGGCCTTGTACCTGGGGCAGTTTCTGCGCGGCAGCGTCCGCCATGGCCAGCAGCGAAGGGACGTTGACCCCCGCACGCTGGAGCAAAGCCTTGGGGCCATCGTCCTGGCGCAGCATCGCTCCCAGTACATGGGCGGGCTCAATATAGGCATGGTCCTGGGCCAAGGCTGCGCTTTGCGCCTCGCCCAGGGCCTCTTGGAACTTGGTCGTCAATTTATCAATTCGCATGCGCAATCCTCGGTTATGTCTCAGCTTGGGGCCCGTCCTGCATTTTCAAGCGGCGCGGGCAGGCCCACACTGACTAAAATCAAGACAATGAATATCCACCAACTCAATGTGCAGTATGACGAACGCCAGGACCGCCTGCTAGTTCGGGTCAAAACCGTGCAGGAGCAGGAAGTGCGACTCTGGCTGACCCGCCGCATTGGCCTTAAGTTGGTGGAGCCACTGTTGACCACCGTGGCACGCATTGAGGCCTTAGACCCCGCCGTTACCCTGGCCGACGAAGAATCTCGGAAAATTTTGGTGCATCTCAAGCAAGAAGATTTTTTGCAAAAAGCCGATTTGCAAACACCGTATTCGAGTACCACCACGGCACTGCCTTTGGGTGAGTTGCCTATGCTGGTGACCGAGGTCACCATCCACTTGCATGCCAACGGCCTGACCCAATTGGTGATCAAAGACGGCGGGGACCAAGAGCTGGAGGCACGTACCTGCACGCTTAATTTGCAGTCCTTCATGGTGCACGGTCTGCTGCATTTGCTGCAACAAGCGGTGCACCGTTCACAGTGGCTAGAGCCCGTGGAGACGCCGGACCATGATGAAAGTGCGGCCGAAGCCGAACAAACACGTCGCACGCAAAAGAAAGTCTATACCCATTAACGGTGTCCAGCCCTTTACTGGGTGCCGCGGCTTCAAGCGTTGGGTTTGTGTATGCCCCAGCGGGCTAAAGCGGCATCATCACTCACACGGGCATCCACCCATTTGGCGCCATCAACGCCTTCCTCTTTTTTCCAAAACGGGGCTTGTGTCTTGAGGTAGTCCATCACAAACTCGCAGGCCTTGAAGCTTTCGCCCCGATGGGCCGAGGCCGCAGCGACCAAGACTACCGGCTCAGTCGGGCGCATCAGGCCGACCCGATGTACCACCCGTACGCCATAAATATCAAAGCGCTGGTGGGCCTCATCAATCATGGCTTCGATGGATTTTTCTGTCATGCCAGGATAATGCTCCAGCTCCAAGGTTTGCACGCTACCGGCATGTGCCGCATCATGCACATTGCGGTCGCGCACCGTGCCTAAAAAGGTACAGACCGCCCCGATGCGGGGGTCGTTTTGCTGCAAGGCTGCGATTTCCTCTGACACGTCAAAACGCGCCGTTTGAATCCGCACGCGGGCAGTAGCCTCTTTCTGCAGAGACCCGGGAGGCTGGCTCACAGTAGCGCTCCGAAAATAGCGAAGGAAGGCAGGGAGCCCATGTTTATCCCCCTGTGACCGGCGGAAAAAACGCGACCTCTGCACCCGCTATCAAGGCCGCGCCTTCATCGCACAAGGTTTGGTTGAGTGCCATGCGCAGCACCCTATCACGTCCCAGCGCCTGGGTGGCGGGGCCACCACCTTGCACCAATTCATCGCGCAACTGGCCAAGGGTTGGCGCTTGGGTTTCATACGCATGGCCGCTGCTCCCCATGGTCTCGCGGATACTGGCAAAGTATTTGAGTGTGATCTGCATACGGCTAAATGTAAGTGTCCGGATGGCAAGGCGCTCAGCCCAGTAGATCGCCGAACCCAATGAACTGGACGGTATCGCCACGCACAATGGTGTGACCCGGCGGGTTGTCCACCAATCCGTCACCCCAGACCACCGAGGTAAGTACGCCCGAGCTCTGGTTGGGGAACAGGTCCAGACCACCTTGCGCATTGCGACGCACGCGCACAAACTCGCGGCGT
>JBBAPY010000310.1:0-3208 GCA_040400635.1 Rhodoferax sp. | reverse complement strand
TGCACGCCCATGGTGCCCAGCAGTTCGGTGGCGATCTGCTGGTTGATCTCGTTGTCCTCCACCAGCAGCACATGCATGCCAACAAAGTGGTGATGCCCGTCGGCGACGGACTCCTTCGCGGCGTGGGCGCGTTGCTGGCTCGGGTACAGCACTTCGGCCAGCGTGTCCCACAGGCGCGACTGGCTGACCGGCTTGTCGATAAAGGCGCTGACGCCCGCTTTGGCGCCCGCATCGCGCACTTCATCGGCGCCGAAGGCGGTCACCATCACCACGTTGGGGCGGTTCATGAGGGTGTTGTTGCGCATGATGGCGGCGGTCGCATCCACGCCGTCAAGGCCTGGCATGCGCCAGTCCATCATCACCACTGCGTAGGGGTCGTTGGCGTCCTCGCGGGAGACCGCATGCAGGCCGGCCTGGGCATCGGCGACGGCATCGACGCGCATGCCCAAGGCGGTGAGTTGCTCGCACAGAATTTGCCGCGCGGTGGCGTTGTCATCCACCACCAGAACGCGCTCGCCCTGCGAGCCCATCACCATGTGGTCGGTTTGGCGCGTCTCGTTGGACAGGCCCATGCGTGCGGTGAAGCGAAATGTGCTGCCCACGCCCAGTTCGGAGGTGGCGCTGATCTGGCCGCCCATCATTTCGACGAAGCGCTTGGAGATCACCAGGCCCAGCCCGGTTCCGCCATGCTTGCGGGTGGTGGAGCTGTCGGCCTGGCTGAAGGCGGAGAACAGCTTGTCGCACTGCGCCTGGGACATGCCCACGCCGGTGTCCTCCACGGCAACTTCAAGTTACACCGCGTCGTCAATTAAGCGGCTGACCGAGACTTCCACCTTGACTTGGCCGGTGGGCGTGAATTTCACGGCGTTGCCCAGCAGGTTGGTCAAAATTTGGCGCAAGCGCAGCGGGTCGCCGCAGACGCCCATGGGTACATCCGGCGCAATCCGGATCAGCAGTTCCAGGCCGTTTTCCTGCGCTTTTTGCGCCACCAGAATGGTCACGCTGTCGAGCAATTCGTCGAGCCAGAACGGGATGGATTCCAGGCTCATCTTGCCGGACTCGATTTTCGAGAAATCCAGAATGTCATTGATGACGCCGAGCAGCACGCTGCCTTCGGTATGGATTTTCTTCAGGTAATCACGCTGCTTGGGGGAGAGGTCTGTTTTGAGCGCAAGGTAGGACAGGCCGATCACCGCGTTCATGGGAGTGCGGATTTCGTGGCTCATATTGGCCAGGAATTCGCTCTTGGCGCGGGTCGCGTCTTCTGCACGCTCGCGGGCGAGCTTCAGCTCCTGGGCCTGGTGCTGGGTTTGCGACAGCAGGGTGCGGGTCTGGCCATTGCGGGCAATGATTTCCAGATTCAGTGCAATCAGCGGAAGCAGCTCGGCCAGCAGCATGTCGTGCCGACTTTCTGCAAGCGTCACGCTGGCGAGTTCAATCACGGCCAGCGTGCTGCCAGAGGCGCCAATCACAGGCAGGATGCGGATGTGGCGCGCCGGAAAGTCCACCGTGGCGGACTGCACGCGCAGGCTGGCGTCGGCCACATCGGTCACTTCAATGCGTTTGCCATCGAGCGCGCATTGCCCGTGCAGCGCTTCACCCGCACGGAATGCGGCGGGCAGACCGATGGTCTGGTTCAGCCCCCAACTGCCAACAAACTCATACAGCGAACTGGCTTTGTTGAGCACAAACATCACACCCACCTGGGCGCCGGCAAGCTGCGTCAAACGCCCCATCAGCACGCTGGCAAATTCATCCAGCTCCTCAATCGCCTGAATGGTGTGGGCCAAGTCCGACACGCTGGTCTTGACCCAGCGCAGATGTTCGGCTTCCAGGGCACCTTGTTGCAGTACCTTGAGCGACTTGGCCATGGCCCCGACCTCGTTGTCCAGGTCCTGGTGTGGGATGTCCGTGTCCAGGTCGCCGCGTGCCAGGCCTTCGATGCTCAGGCGCAGTCGCTCCGAGGGGCGGCGGATGGAAGCCCCCGCCAGCAGCCCGAAGGCCACGCCCGAGCCCAGGCCCAGCAACAGGTACACGATGGTGAGCTGCTCCACCCGGTGGGCGTCCTCGGCGGCATCGTTGGCGGCTTGCTGGGCGGCTTGTTCCTTGTGGTCCACCAGCGCGTCCATGAGTTTGTGCGTAGCTTCAAAGACGCGCACGTTGTTCGGGCTCACCAGAAAGGCAGTAAGGGGGCTCTGTTGCACGGATTTTTCCTGCGCCAGCAGCGCCATGGCGTGGTCCACATTGAGGAAGTACTCGATCAGGATGTTCTGAATTTCCTTGAACAGGCGCCGCCCGTCGGCGCGGAAGAACATCTTCTCGCTCTCTTTCAAGGCGCGCTGCAGCTCTGCCTTGGCGCTGAGCAGCCCCAGTTCGGCGGCGGCGCGGCTTTGCAGCGTGGGCGCCAGCGCCATCTGGCGCAGGTAGCGGCTCATGGCGATGAGCTGGATGTTGGCCTCTTTGATGTGCGAGATGCCTTGCAACTCGTAGTGGTACATGCGCTGGATTTCTTCGGCCTGCATGCGGTTGCTGTAGAGCGATTGCGCGCCCATCGCCAGCACAATCAGCAGCAAGGCGCCCGAGCCCAGTGCCAGCTTGGTGGTGATCTTCAGGCCTTCAAAAAATCGCATCAGGTAGTTCATCGCGCGGTGCCCATTCAGGTTTGCAGTTGTTCGTGGATCCAGTTCGCCACCTGGATCGGGCTGAACGGCTTGATGAAATAGGCGTCTGCGCCCCGTCGGCGGGCGTCTTCACTGTCGGCCTGCTGGCCCCGCGCAGTCACCATGCCCACCAGCGTGTCGCTGCTTGCCGGGTCGGCCTTGATGGCGTCGAGCACCTGCAGCCCATCCATGTCGCCAGGCATCATGACGTCGAGCAGTACCACCTTGGGGTGGTAGCGGCGTACCGAGAACAGTGCCTCGGTGCCGTTTTCGGCTTCGATCACTTCAAAATGCTTGCCCAGGGTGATGCTCAGCAGGCGCCGGATGTCGGCTTGGTCATCCACAATCAAGATGTAGTTCATGGCGCTATCGGAGTATGTGAAGTCGCAATCGGGTGCGCACCGTGTGTGCGAGGCCTGCCAAGGCGCCAGGCGCGTCAACAGCGGTTTTTTCACATGTGTGCCTCAGTGCACTTGTAAATTTGCCCGAGTGTGCGCCAATTCCCGCCCCAAAAGGGGGCCTCATAGCGTTATTCGCCAATATATCCG
>JBBAPY010000309.1:0-3239 GCA_040400635.1 Rhodoferax sp. | reverse complement strand
TCAGCGAAGACAGCAGCAACATGCACAGCGTGAATGGCCAGGACAAACGGGCGTAATAAACCAAGCTGCCTGCGATCAACACCAGTACCAAGGCGGGGTGCAGCGCAAACAGCAATCCATTGAGGCTGAGCATGATGGCTGGAATCGCCACAAAATGGATCACTTCATTGACCGGGTGCGTATGGCTTAAGCCATAGTGCTGCAAAAGGGCATCGACTTTGCGCTGGGGAATGTCCAAACTTTCCGGCAGCAGGTTGTGCCTTGAATCCATCGTGTGCCTCCCTGGGTCAAAAATGCGAACTAGGATTTTAAGAACTGCTTAAGCCATGCCACCGCGCGGCCTTGCAAGCATTGTCCGCCCCAGGCCAAAAGCGCATGGCTGGCACCGGCATATAAAAATTGCAAGCGGCGTGGCGCAAGGGCGCGCAGCTTGGCGGGCTCCGACTGCATCATGGCATGCACATTATTGGCCAGCACTTCGCTGTCCTGCCACACGTGAAAGACTTCGGGGTGGCTGCTGCTGCGCTCGAAGGCGTCGGTGGCCATGGCATCGCCCTGCAAGGCTAGGCCGCTTGGGCTCAGCCAGGCCGGCGCGGTGCGGGCCAAGACCAGGATCGGCACATCGCAGGCCAGACGCGCACCACTGGAGAGCACCACATCATCGCGCGTGAGTGCGGCCACGGTTTCGTACAGCACGGTGACACGCTGCTCCCGCAGCAATTGCAGCATGCGCTGGTGCAAGGCCTCGGGATAGCCTTTGTCGCCCTCTTGCTGTGGGCCGATGACCCAGGTCACTGCGGCAGTGGGCATACGCTGGCGCACCGCCAAGGCCAGTTCAAAGCCTTCGGTGCCAGCGCCGATGACCGCCATACGCAGCGCGCGGGTACGGCCCAGGCCACAAACCTTGGGCCATAGATTGGCAAATCCTTCCAGCGGCGGCACAAAAAGGCCGTGCTCGCGCGCACCGGGCATGTCCGCTTCGATGGCCTCGCGGTGCGGTACCGGACCGGTGTTGATAGAGAGCACGTCATAGCTGAGCGACTGGCCGTCATCCAGCAAGATGCTGCGCGAGACCGCATTGAGGCTGCGGCCCTGGCGCCCGGTCCATTGCACTTTGTCCTGTTGCAACAGCGGCTCAAAATCGAGCATGCATTGGGCCAGCGGCACATCGTTGGCGACGTAGCGCGCCAGTTTGCGCGGGGCAAAGGTCTGGGTTTGCTGGGTCAACACCGTGATCTGCACATGCGCCAGCGGCTGGCGCTTGAAATGTTCGAGCAAGCGAATATGGGCAGGCCCCATACCCCACAAGACTAAATGTTCGGGCCTGCGGTAGGGCCTTACGGCCAACTGGGCGCCCAAGGCAATGGCTTCTTCACCCGTGACCACAGAGTCTGCGGAGGGCGTCGGTAATTCTTCCTTCATAGCCCTATTGTTCCACGAGCGTGATAGGTGGGCGCAAATTGGCCGCTTCGCCTACCCGTCCGATCAGCGCGCACTGGGTGTAGCCCTGCGCCCGCAAAGCCTGCAAACAAGCCTGCGCCTGCCCCCAAGGGACGCTGGCGAGCAAGCCACCTGCGGTTTGCGGATCAAAAAGCAGTTCGCGGCGCAGGCTGACTTCTGAAGCCTGGCCTGGTTGTTTTTCTGGCCCCCACGGCCAACTTGCAATCGCCCGCCCTTGTTGGGCATTGCTGCTGTGCAGGGAACTGAAAACACCGGCCTGCAGAGACGCCAAGGCGCCGTCCAGCACCGGCAAGGACGCCATCTCCAATTGCGCGCCCAGGCGCTCGGTTTGCAGCATTTCCACCAAATGGCCTAGCAAGCCAAAACCAGTGACATCGGTACACGCATGGGCGCCGAACTGCGCCAGGGTGCGGGCGGCGCCTTGGCTGGACTGGGCCATGCTGTCCAGCGCCGCCTCTACCCAGCGGCCGCGCGCGCTACCCAGGGCATGGGCGGCAAACAAAGTGCCAGTGCCCAGGGGTTTGGTCAATAGCAAGGCGTCACCGGCCAGCGCGCCGGTTTTGCGCATCAATTGCAGCGGCTGGCCCTGCGCGTCCAGATCCACCAGACCGTTGATGGCAAAGCCCAGGGACAGCTCCGGCCCCTCGCCGCTGTGGCCGCCGACCAAGGCGCAGCCTGCGGCATTGAGCACCTGCACTGCACCGGCCATGAGATGCGACAACACACTTTGCGTCTGCCGGTCCAGCCCCGGCGGCACCACGGCTATCGCCGTTGCCGTGTGCGCAGTGGCACCCATGGCAAAAATATCGCCCAGCGCATGGTTGGCGGCGATTTGGCCGAAGCGGTAAGGATCGTCGATAAAGGCGCGAAAAAAATCCACGGTTTGGACTTGGGCTTTGCCGGCAGGAATGCGCACCAGCGCGGCATCGTCAGGCGCGGACAAGCCGATGAGCACGTCCGGGCTGTTCAGCGTCTGCAAACCGCCCAAGGCCCGACCCAGCACACCGGCACCTACTTTGGCCGCACAGCCGCCGCAGCGCATGGCCTGGGCCGCGTGCAATTGCGCGCGCTCCTGCGCATCCATATCTGCAAAATGCGCCAGTGCCTGCGCGCCTGCGTCTGCCGCGATAGGTGCCATGGTGGCGACACCCAAGTCGGAAAAACGCTGCATAAAGCGCCGGTCTATGCGGTCTTTCCAGCGCCATACCCAAGCACCCGCAAAACCGAGCAGGCCGCGCGAAGCCACGGCATAGCGGTCGCCGGTGCTGATCAGTGCCAGCCAGTGTTTTTGGGGGCGGTAAGGCTTTAAGAGCAATCCGCACAAAGCAAGGCGCAAATTGCGCGCCAAGGGCATGCCCATGCGCACTGCAAATACACCCGCCTTTTCCAAGGAGCGCGGGCCGAAGGCGGCCACATCGCCGCTGGCAAAAATGCGCGCATCGGTCTGGCTTTGAAGAAAGGCATTGACGCGCACACAGCCGTCGGCATCGAGCGCCAAACCGGTGGATTCCAACCAACTGCCGCCGGCCGCTTGCGTGACCCAGAACACCGCGTCGGCGTCTACTTGTTCCAGTGCGGGTGGCACGGCACGCAGCAGCTGCACACCGGTGGCGCTGACAGCTTGCACCCGCGCACCCACATGCACGTGCACGCCGCGCGCTTGCAAGGTGTGCATAAAGCGCGCCCGCACCCCTGCGCTGTGCGTGGGCAAGATCTCAGGCGCAGCAGAAAACAAAGAAAACTGCGGCGCTGGCAGGCCTAGCGCTTTGCATTCATTG
>JBBAPY010000308.1:0-3258 GCA_040400635.1 Rhodoferax sp. | reverse complement strand
CACTCTGCTGATCAGCGTCATCACCATCGCCGTTATCGCCTACAGTGTCTGGGTGGCGCGCCAAGCACGCCGGCGTACGCAAGAGGCGCAGCAGAAGTTTTCTGACTTGTTGTAAGGTAGATGCTTGTGTATACAACTACAGCGTGCAGGAACAATAGCGGGAGGCAGACGTGGTACAGACCGAAGCACTAGCGCGCGCTGCCCAAGCGGCGCCGTTTTTACAAATTCAGCATATTGTCAAAAAATTTGATGATGTGTTTGCGGTCGATGATGTCAGCCTGGACATCGCGCAGGGCGAGATATTTGCCTTGCTGGGCTCTTCGGGCTGCGGCAAATCCACCTTGCTGCGCATGCTGGCCGGCTTTGAGGTACCCACTTCCGGCCAGATACGGCTAGCCGGGCAGGATATCGTGGGCCTGGCGCCTTACGAGCGCCCCATCAATATGATGTTCCAAAGCTATGCGCTATTTCCGCACCTGACGGTCTGGGAAAACGTGGCTTTCGGCCTTAAGCGCGACGGCATGCCTAAAGGCCAGATCGAAGAGCGGGTCACGCAAATGCTGGACTTGGTGCAGCTCAAACAATACGCTCAACGCAAGCCGCACCAGCTCTCGGGCGGGCAGCAGCAGCGCGTGGCGCTGGCGCGCAGCCTGGCCAAGCGCCCCAAGTTACTTTTGCTGGACGAGCCGCTGGGCGCTTTGGATGCCAAGCTGCGCCAGCGCACTCAACTGGAACTGGTGGACATCATTGAGCGCGTGGGGGTGACCTGCGTCATGGTGACGCATGACCAGGAAGAGGCCATGACCATGGCGACACGCATTGGCGTCATGAGCGAAGGCAAGATTTTGCAAATCGGCAAGCCCGCTGAGATTTACGAAACACCCAATTGCCTGTTTGTGGCCGACTTTATTGGCACTGTCAACATCTTCAAAGGTGCGGTGGAGGTCGATGAGGCGGACCACGTCATCATCGGCTCGGCCGATTGCAAACACTATGTCAGCCACGGCATTACCGGCACCCAGGGCATGGATGTGCATGTGGCGGTGCGTCCAGAAAAAATGTCCATTCAAAGCGGGCCAGTGAGCGACGCGCAGCGCGAATTGACCGCCGAAGTGGGCTTGAACCTTGCGCAAGGTGTGATTACCGAATTAGCCTATCTGGGCAGCCTGACCACTTACCATGTCAAACTCGCCAGCGGCTTGGTGGTCAAGGTGACACATACCAATGACGCCCGTCATGGCAGTTCGTCCCTGACCTGGGGTGATGCGGTTTATGTGTGGTGGTCAGGCAGCGACCTGGTAGTGCTGACGCGCTAAGGCCTATGGGCAGCGCCCAAGATCGGTACGCTGCGGCCTGCAGGCGCTATGCCAAGCGCGGACGCATCAACCCTTGGCTACCGGCCTTGACGGATCGCTGCACCATTCACTCCAACTGCCGGCAAAAAGTGCCGTACTTCCAAGCCCAGCAATTTGCATAGCCAGGATGTTGGGGATGGCGGTGACGCCGCTGCCGCAGTGGTGCACCACGGTCTGTGCGCCGCGCGTGCCCAGCAAAGCAACAAATTCGGCACGCAACTGCGCGGCCGGTTTGAACTTGCCGTCTGCATTCAGATTGAGATTGAAAGGCCGGTTCAATGCGCCTGGAATATGGCCGGCCACCGGGTCCAGGGGCTCGACCTCGCCCTTAAAGCGCGGGTTCGCGCGCGCATCCATAATCGTTTGCGTTGTGCGGCCCAGGCGTTCCA
The DNA here is from genome assembly GCA_040400635.1 of Rhodoferax sp. Classification (GTDB taxonomy): domain Bacteria; phylum Pseudomonadota; class Gammaproteobacteria; order Burkholderiales; family Burkholderiaceae_C; genus Allorhodoferax. The sequence goes on along the minus strand of JBBAPY010000308.1, from coordinate 1,514 downwards.
ACACTTGCGCTGCTTGCAAGAGCTCTACCTGCGGTTCGCGCAGCACAAAGTCCCCCACGGGTTGCCCGTTCGACGCTTGCGCAGCGCCGCTCTCGGTGGCGCCCCCTGCCGCAGTCCAAGCGTTCAGCCCGCCGTCTAGCACCGCTACGGCATCATGCCCCAGCCACTTGAGCATCCACCACAAGCGCCCGCAAAAACTGGAACCCTGGCGGTCATAGACCACGGCCTGCATGCCCTGCATAAACCCCGCATCGCGCAGCCAGTGTGCGACTGTTTCGCGCGCAGGTAAAGGGTGGCGGCCCCCACTTTGCGCTCCGGTGTGCTGACGGTCGCCTTTGGCGCTGAGCGTGCGGTCCAGGTCGGCAAATACCGCGCCTGAAATATGGCTTTGTGCAAACATCTCGCCACCGGCTTCACTGCGGCTCAGGTCGAAGCTGCAGTCAAACACCCTCAGTGGCGCTTTGGCGTTTTGCAGTTGAATCACTTGTTCGGCGGAAATCAGGGTGCTATACATGGCGTAAACGGCAGGCGCCGTAGTGAAAATAGCGGGGGTGCTAGAGCAGGACTGTATCGCAGGGCACGCGGCAGGCCGCACGCCTCAATGTTCCTCTGCTGGCGTATCGGGCAGGGCCCGCGCGCGCAGCACGGTGGACAGGATGCCGCTTGCCAGTATCACCGCAATGCCCGCCCAGCCCAGGGGGGCGATATGGTCGCCAAACAGCAGCAGGCTGTACATGCTGGCAAACACAATCCCAAAATACTGCATGCTGGCGACCACCAAAGTGGCGCCTTTGCGGTAAGCGCGAGTCATGCACCATTGGGCCAGGGCGGCCAGCACGCCAATCGGTATCAGCCAGGCGGCGTCGTGCGGGTTCACCTCGCTCCAGGGCGTCGTGTCCGTCCACAGCATGCCCACCGCGCCGACCAGAGCCGTGCCCACTGAAAAATAAAAAACGGTGCGCTCTTCGGGCTCGCCGGCTTTGCCCAGCGCAGTGACCTGCATATAGGCCAGTGCCGCGCCTATGCCCGAGAGCAGGCCGATCAGGCCCGCGAACAATTGGTCGTGGTCTATCGTCGGGCGCAGCGTCATCACCACGCCGACAAAGCCCAGCATCACCGTGCCCATCAGCGCGCCTTGCTTTTGGCCCTGTCCATACAGCACTGCCCCGCCCAGGATAAAGGCCGCTACCCAGACGCCGCTCATATAGTTCAGTGTCATGGCCGTGGCCAGAGGGAGATGGGCAATGGCATAAAACCAGGAACTCAACGACAGCACGCCCACGGCGCTGCGCGTGAGGTGCATCATGGGCACCGGGGTGCGCAAACTGGCGCCACGCGCCCGCACCACCACCGCCATGAAAATGACGCTCACCAGGCCACGGTAAAAAATTACTTCGAAAGTGGTGAAGCTCTGCGAGGCAGACTTCACGCCCACGGCCATGGTGGCAAACAAAAACGAGGCCAACACCATCCACAGCGCATGCCAGGCGCTGCCGCCGCTGCGGGCAAAACTC
>JBBAPY010000307.1:0-3291 GCA_040400635.1 Rhodoferax sp. | reverse complement strand
GCCTTCGGCATCCGAGAGCAGGCGCTGCAACTCGATCACGGTTTTGCGCGGCAAGATGACTTCCTGCTTGGGCACTTCCACATCCAGCGTGGCCGAGGCAAAGGCCAAACGGTGGCCGTCGGTGGCGACCAAGCTGAGCTGCTTGCCTTCGGCCACAAACAAAATGCCGTTGAGGTAGTAGCGGATATCGTGCACGGCCATGGCAAACGAAACTTGGCCCAGCAGGTTTTTAAGGGTTTTTTGTGGCACGCTGAAAACCGGGCCAAAACTGGGCGACTCTTGCACCAGCGGAAAGTCTTCCGCGGGCAGGGTCTGCAAGGTGAATTTGCTTTTGCCGCCTTTGAGGATGATTTTGCTTTGGCTAGTCTCCAGGGACACAGACTGGTCGGCGGGCATGGTGCGCAGAATATCGATCAGCTTGCGCGCACCGATGGTGGTGCTGAAATCAGCGGCATCGCCGCCAAGCTCGGCGCTGGTGCGGATCTGGATTTCCAGGTCGCTGGTAGTCAATTGCAGACTGGAGCCGGTTTTGCGCACCAGCACGTTAGCAAGAATGGGTAAGGTGTGGCGACGTTCGACGATGCCGGCCACCGATTGCAACACGGACAACACTTGGTCTTGCGTGGCTTTCAAAACGATCATGTAGGACTCCAAATTTCTATCTATTTACCGCTGGCAGGCGCAAACGTGCAGCACCCGCTATTTTCGCTGCTTATTGGCCTGTTTTCCGTCGAGAAAGGCACTTTTATCTCAGCCTTTGAGGGTTTGCTCCAAAACGTGCAGTTGTTGGTTCAATTCCGTCGCTTGCTGGCGCTCTAGGCTGATTTTGCGCACCGCGTGCAGCACCGTGGTGTGATCCCGCCCGCCAAACAGCTCACCGATTTCGGGCAGGCTTTTCTGGGTCAGCTCTTTGGCCAGGTACATGGCGATCTGGCGCGGCCGGGCAATACTGGCAGGGCGCTTCTTGGAATACATGTCCGCGACCTTGATTTTGTAGTAGTCGGCCACGGTTTTTTGAATGTTTTCCACAGATATCTGCCGGTTCTGTATGGATAGCAGGTCTCTTAAGGCTTCGCGGGCCAGCGGGATGGAGATTTCCTTTTGGTTAAAGCGCGAATACGCCAGGCATTTGCGCAGAGCGCCCTCGAGTTCGCGGACATTGGAGCGCACATTTTTAGCGACAAAAAAGGCCACTTCCTCGGGCATTTCCGCACCCTCGGCGCGCGCTTTGTTGATCAAAATCGCCACCCGCATCTCCAACTCGGGCGGCTCGATGGCTACCGTCAGGCCCGAATCAAAGCGCGAAACCAGGCGTTCGTGGATGTCCGTCAGGCCCTTGGGATAGGTGTCGCTGGTCATCACGATGTGGGATTTTTTGGCCAGCAAAGCCTCAAAAGCATTGAAAAACTCTTCCTGGGTACGCTCTTTATTGGCAAAAAACTGCACGTCGTCAATGAGCAACAAGTCCAGGGAATGGTATTTGTCCTTGAATTCGTCAAAGGTTTTACGCTGGTAGGCCTTGACCACATCGGATACAAATTGCTCGGCGTGGATGTACAAAACCTTGGCTCCCGGCTTGTCCGCGAGCAAGCGATTGCCTGCGGCGTGCATCAAATGCGTCTTGCCCAGGCCCACGCCGCCATAGATAAACAAGGGGTTGTACAGGTGCCCGGGCGCGGTGGCAACATGCATGGCCGCGGCACGCGCCATGCGGTTGGCGCTGCCTTCGACCAGGTTGTCAAAGTTGAGCATGCTATTGAGGCGGTTTTTGGGCGCCTCGGGCGGGGCGGCACCAGTCGAACCGTCGGCGCCCTGGGCGCGCACCGCAGGGCTGCGCGCCGAAAGCTCCTGGCGGGGCGGCGCCTCCCGCTGGCTGATCATCAACTCCACCTGCATCGGCTGGCCGCATAGGCGCTCGAGCACGGCGGCCATAGGGGCCAGGTACTGGGCGCGGACCCAGTCCAGCTTGAACCGGTTGGCCACGATGACCTGAACTTTGCTGAAGTCTTCGGACACTTGGGCCGTCAAGGGTTTAAGCCAGGTATTGAACTGCTGCTCGGGCATGTCCATGGCCATTTTTTCCATGCACGCATGCCACAAGGCCTGACCCGCATCGCCCGTAGGTGCAGCATCGCCATAAGGCAAATATTCTTCGGTCATGAACGCGGTCAATCTGTGGATAAAAAGGGGAGTGTGAGGCCGGGCGGAAGAATTATCAAGCACTTATCCACAAAAGTGGAGCGCCTTACCGGCGCCCTGATGCTAACCCTAAGCAAGCGCCTTGGGTCATTAATTTTGTGAAATTTATGCTTTGAAAAGCGATTTTAGGCAGGCCGGTGGCGCTCGCGCGCGGCTGGCACTTGGCCTGGTGCCTAAAATTTGCGATAATCCTAGGCTTTCCCTAAAAATCCGTTAGGGAATTTTGCCGGCGAGTCTGCTTTAGAGAGTTGGTCTCTTTGAAGTAAAGACGCAAGTGCCGGGCCCGCTCTGTCAGGAAATCCAAATGAAACGCACTTACCAGCCCTCCAAAATCCGCCGCGCACGCACCCATGGCTTCTTGGTCCGCATGAAAACCCGTGGCGGCCGCGCCGTGATCAACGCACGTCGCGCCAAAGGCCGTAAACGCCTGGCGGTTTAAGCGGTACGCGCCTCGGCGCCGGTTTGACAAGTGCAAGGGCTGCGCACCCGCGCTCAATTCCAGGCGGCGATGGCCGGCACGGTGCAAGCCCGTAGCCATCATTTCGTGCTGCACTTTTGCAGCTTCGATGCAGGCCAGCCCCCCACGGGGACAGCGCTCCAAGCCACTGTTTTTGCCAAAGGCCTCGCGCTAGACCGCCCCGCCGTCGGCGCGCTGGTACCCAAACGCTGGGCCAAACGCGCCGTCACCCGCAACACCATCAAGCGCCAGATTTACCACGTGAGCCTGCTTTTTGAATCGCAATTTGCCCCCGGCGCCCATGTGGTGCGGCTGCGCAGTGCGTTTGACACCAAGCTATTCCCCAGTGCCACTTCGGCCCCTTTGCGCGCCGCGCTGCGCCGTGAGCTCATTGGCCTGTTCGGACAGGCAGGCCACACGTTACTACCGCCAAGTCCATGATGCAAACCCTGCTCATCGGCCTGGTCAAAGGCTATCGTTTAATGCTCAGCCCCTGGTTGGGCAGCGCCTGCCGATTTGAGCCGACCTGTTCCCGCTACGCGCTAGGGGCTTTAGAAAGCCATGGCGCCGGCATCGGCACCTACCTGACAATCGCCCGTCTTGCGCGATGCCACCCCTGGTGCGCCGGCGGGCTG
>JBBAPY010000306.1:0-3312 GCA_040400635.1 Rhodoferax sp. | reverse complement strand
ACCGCATGATCCAAAACAACCTGGACCCGGAAGTGGCCGAAAACCCGGACCAGCTCGTAGTCTATGGTGGCATAGGCAAAGCGGCACGCAACTGGGCCTGTTTTGAAGGCATTCTGGACAGCCTGCGCAAGCTCAAAGAAGACGAAACCCTGCTGGTGCAAAGCGGCAAACCGGTAGGCGTGTTCCGCACCCACACCGAGGCACCACGCGTGCTGCTGGCCAATTCCAATTTGGTGCCGCAATGGGCTAACTGGGAACACTTCAACCAGCTAGACCGCGCGGGCCTGATGATGTACGGCCAAATGACGGCGGGCAGCTGGATTTACATCGGTTCACAAGGCATTGTCCAAGGGACCTACGAAACCTTTGTCGAAGCCGGACGCCAGCATTTCGGCGGCTCGCTGGCCGGGCGCTGGATCCTCACGGCCGGCCTAGGCGGCATGGGCGGCGCGCAGCCACTAGCCGCCACCTTTGCCGGAGCTTGCTCGATCAACATCGAATGCCAGCAAAGCAGCATCGACTTTCGCTTGCGCACCCGCTACCTGGATAAACAGGCGGCCACGCTCGATGAGGCGCTGCAGCTCATCGCTCTGCACACAGATCGCAAAGAGGTCGTGTCCATCGGCCTGTGCGGCAACGCAGCAGACATCATTCCTGAACTGGTGCGCCGCGCCAAAGCCGGCGGGCCGCGCCCGGACATCGTGACCGACCAGACCTCGGCGCACGACATCATCAACGGCTACCTGCCCTCGGGCTGGAGCGTGGCCCAATGGAAGGCGGCGCAGAAAGACCCGGCGCAGCACGCCGCGCTGAAGCAAGCCGCCGGTGAGTCCTGCGCCGTCCATGTACGCGCGCTGCTGGAGTTTCACGCCATGGGAATACCCACGGTGGACTACGGCAACAACCTGCGCCAGGTAGCCAAAGACTTTGGCGTGGCTAATGCGTTTGACTACCCCGGCTTTGTTCCCGCCTATGTGCGGCCCTTGTTTTGCAAAGGCATTGGACCGTTTCGCTGGGTGGCATTGAGCGGCGACCCTGAGGACATCCGCAAAACCGACGCCAAGATGAAAGAACTGTTCCCCGACAACGCGCATTTGCACCGCTGGCTGGACATGGCCGGTGAGCGCATCGCCTTTCAGGGCCTGCCAGCGCGCATTTGCTGGATTGGCCTGGGCGAGCGCCACCGCGCCGGTCTGGCTTTTAACGCCATGGTCAAAAGTGGCGAACTCCAAGGTCCTATCGTCATTGGCCGCGACCACTTGGACAGCGGATCGGTGGCCTCGCCCAACCGCGAAACCGAAGCCATGCAAGACGGCAGTGATGCCGTCAGCGACTGGCCGCTGCTCAATGCCTTGCTCAACACCGCCAGCGGTGCCACCTGGGTCAGCATCCACCACGGCGGTGGCGTGGGGATGGGCTATTCGCAGCATTCGGGCGTGGTCATCGTCTGCGATGGCAGCGACAGCGCCGCGCGCCGCTTAGAGCGCGTGCTCTGGAACGACCCGGCCACCGGCGTGATGCGCCATGCCGATGCGGGCTATGAGGTCGCGCAGGAATGCGCGGTGGCGCACAGCCTGAATTTGCCCATGCAGGCGCGCTGACATGGCGACACCCTTGCACCTGGTTCCCGGCGCGCTGACGCTAGACACGCTATTGGCAATCCACCAAGGCGGTGTGCAACTGCAACTCGACGGAGCCTGCCGCCCCGGCATACGCGCCAGCCAGCAGGTAGTGCAACGCGCAGCCGATGGCGACGCGCCAGTCTATGGCGTCAACACCGGCTTTGGGAAATTGGCCAATAAGCGCATCAGCAAAGAGCAACTAGCCACCCTGCAAGGCAACCTCATCCGCTCGCACTGCGTGGGCGTGGGCGAGCCCTTATCGGCACCGGTGATGCGCCTGATGCTGGCCCTCAAAGCAGCCAGCCTGGCACGCGGCTACTCGGGCGTTCGAGAAACCGTAGTCGATACCTTGATCGCCGTCTTTAATGCCGGACTGCTGCCTTGGGTGCCCTCGCAAGGCTCAGTAGGCGCATCGGGCGATCTGGCGCCGCTCGCCCACATGACCTTGGCCCTCATGGGTGAAGGTTTTATGCTGGTCGATGGCCAAGCGGCTCCGGCTTTGCCCTTGCTGCAAGCAGCCGGTATTGCGCCTTTGCCGCTGGGCGCCAAAGAAGGCCTGGCGCTGATTAATGGCACGCAAACCTCTACCGCGCTGGCCTTGCACGCCTTGCTCAGCTTTGAGCCGGTGCTCGAAGCTGCGCTGGTCATTGGCGCGCTGACGATCGACGCGGCACGCGGCAGCGACGGCCCGTTTGACCCGCGTATCCACGCGCTGCGTGGCCAGCCCGGCCAAATCGATGTAGCCCAGTACTACCGCAGCCTGCTGGCGGGCAGCTCGATACGCCTGTCGCACTTGGATGGCGATGACCGCGTGCAAGACCCGTATTGCCTGCGCTGCCAGCCCCAGGTGGTCGGCGCCTGCCTTGATCAATTGCGGCACGCGGCCACTGTTTTACTGCGCGAGGCCAATGCCGTCACCGATAACCCGCTGGTGTTTGCCCAGGACGGTGCCATGCTCTCGGGCGGTAATTTCCACGCCGAGCCAGTAGCCTTGGCCGCTGACGGAATGGCCTTGGCGATTGCTGAAGTAGGCGCGATTGCCGAGCGGCGCATTGCCATGCTGATTGACAGCGGAGTGTCCCGCCTGCCACCATTTTTGACCGAGGATGCCGGCCTCAATAGCGGCTTCATGATTGCGCATGTGACGGCTGCTTCATTAGCCTCCGAAAACAAGTCACTGGCGCACCCGGCCAGCGTGGACAGTCTGCCTACCAGTGCCAACCAGGAAGACCATGTGTCCATGGCGACGTTTGCAGCCCGCCGTCTGCAAGCCATGGTGCGCAACACCGCACACATCCTGGGCATCGAACTGCTGGCTGCTGCGCAAGGCATCGACTTTTTGCGTCCTTTGCAAAGCTCGGTCCTGCTGGAAGAAGTGCATGCTTTGCTACGCCAACACGTGCCCAAAATGGAGCAAGACCGCTATTTGGCACCCGATATTGCACACGCCAGCGCCTTGGTGCAAAGCGGCGCACTGGCGCGGATATTGCGACAGCTCAATGATGTACCCGCACTCTGGATTCCCGCTTGAAGCGCTGCTAGGCAGCGCGCCCACCCTACCCTATACTTTGAAAGGATGACGTATCACTAGCCACACCAAACCATCACCCACCCTCTCATAGGCAAGTTCGTCGGTACACCGCGCCTTGCATGGTTGACTTCCCTGTTTCAAATTAATTATTTACTGGAG
>JBBAPY010000305.1:0-3315 GCA_040400635.1 Rhodoferax sp. | reverse complement strand
GTTGGCCTGGATGGCCGTCGTGCCTTCGTAGATGGTCAGGATCTTGGCGTCGCGGTAGTACTGCGCCACGCCAGTTTCCTCAATGAAGCCCATGCCGCCATGCACCTGAACTGCCAGGGAGGTGACTTCCAGGCTCATCTCGGTGCTAAAGCCCTTGATCAGCGGCACCATGAACTCGTAAAACGACTGGTTCACTTTGCGCACATCGGCATCGGGATGCTGGTGCGCTGCGTCATAGGCGCTGGCAGCCACGGTGGCCATGGCGCGGCAGCCTTCGGTGTAGGCGCGCATGGTCATGAGCATGCGGCGCACGTCGGGGTGGTGGATGATGGGGGCGCTGGCCTGGATGGAGCCATCCACTGGACGGCTTTGCACGCGGTCTTTGGCGAACTGCACCGCTTTTTGGTAAGCGCGCTCAGCGATTGCAATGCCTTGCACGCCCACAGCGTAGCGCGCGGCGTTCATCATGATGAACATGTATTCCAGGCCCCGGTTTTCCTGGCCGACCAAATAGCCCACGGCACCGCCGTGGTCGCCGTACTGCAGCACCGCCGTCGGGCTGGCCTTGATGCCCATCTTGTGCTCGATGCTGACGCAATGCACATCGTTGCGCGCACCCAGCGAACCGTCGCCGTTGACCAGGAATTTGGGCACGACAAACAGGCTGATGCCTTTGACGCCTTCGGGCGCGCCCTGCACGCGGGCCAGCACCAGATGGACGATGTTCTCGGTCATGTCATGTTCGCCCCAAGTGATGTAGATCTTGGTGCCAAACACTTTGTAAGTGCCGTCTGCTTGTGGCTCTGCGCGGGTGCGCACCATGGCCAAGTCGCTGCCGGCCTGGGGTTCGGTCAGGTTCATGGTGCCCGTCCATTGGCCGCTTACCAGTTTTTCCAGGTACACCGCCTTGAGTTCATCCGATCCAGCGGTGAGCAGCGCCTCAATGGCGCCGTCGCTGAGCAGCGGGCACAGCGCGAAGCTCATGTTGGCGCTGTTGACCATCTCGATGCACGCCGCACCAATGGTTTTGGGCAAACCCTGGCCGCCGAATTCAGCCGGATGTTGCAGCCCCTGCCAGCCGCCGTCGACAAACTGCTTGAAAGCGTCCTTGAAGCCGGGTGTGGCGGTCACGACGCCATCTTTCCAGCTTGAGGGGTTTTTGTCGCCCTCCCAGTTCAAGGGCGACAACACGCCTTCGTTGAACTTGGCGGCCTCTTCGAGCACCGCTTGTGCGGTATCGAGTCCGGCATCTTCAAAACCGGGAATCTGCGCGATCTGCGCAAGATGGGCCAAGTGTTCCATGTTGAACAGCATGTCTTTGACGGGGGCGACGTAGCTCATGAATTTCTCCTCAAATGTTCTAAAAAAAAGGCACCCCCATGGGTGCCCAGTTTGTTTTTCTGACCTACAGCGCCGCCACCAACTCCGGCACCGCGACAAACAAATCCGCCACCAGCCCGTAGTCGGCCACGCTGAAGATCGGTGCCTCGGCATCCTTGTTGATCGCCACAATCACCTTGCTGTCCTTCATGCCCGCCAAGTGCTGGATCGCACCGCTGATGCCGCAAGCTACGTACAACTGCGGCGCCACAATCTTGCCGGTCTGGCCCACTTGCCAGTCGTTCGGGGCGTAGCCCGCATCCACTGCCGCGCGGCTTGCGCCCATGGCGGCTCCGAGCTTGTCGGCCAGGGGGGTGATGACTTCCGTGAATTTTTCGCTGCTTCCCAGTGCCCGCCCACCGGAGACGATGATCTTGGCGGCGGTGAGTTCAGGGCGGTCGTTGCGCGCAATCTCCGAGCCCAGGAAGGTCACGCTGGCGCTTGCGCCAATGGCCGTAATTACTTCCACAGCGGCGCTGCCACCCGCGTCGGCGGCCGGGTCAAAACCGGTGGTGCGCACCGTCAGGACCTTGGTCGCATCGGTGGCTTGCACCACCGCGATGGCGTTACCGGCGTAGATGGGGCGCTCAAAGGTGTCAGGGCTGACCACCTTGGTGATGTCAGAGACTTGACCGACATCGAGCTTGGCGGCCACGCGCGGGGCGATGTTCTTGCCCGAGGCTGTTGCCGCAAAGACGATGTGGCTGTAGTTGGCCGCACCACCTGCACAAAGGGCCAGCACCTGGGCGGCGACGTTTTCAGCCAGGCCGTGGGCCAGACCGGCTTCGTCGGCGTGCAGCACTTTGGCTACACCGGCGATTTTTGCGGCCGCAGCAGCCGCCGGGCCAGCGTTAAAGCCTGCGACCAGCACATGCACGTCGCCACCGCACTGCAGGGCTGCGGTGATGGTGTTGAGGGTGGCGCCTTTGATGCTGGCGTTGTCGTGTTCGGCAATTACGAGGGAAGTCATATTCAAATTACCTTTGCTTCGTTCTTGAGCTTTTCCACCAGGGTGGCCACGTCAGGGACCTTGATACCGGCGCTGCGCTGGGGCGGCTCGACCACTTTGAGGGTTTTGATGCGCGGGGTGACATCGACGCCGAGGTCTTCGGGCTTGAAGGTGTCGAGCTGCTTTTTCTTGGCCTTCATGATGTTGGGCAAGGTCACGTAGCGGGGCTCGTTCAGGCGCAAGTCGGTGGTGATGATGGCGGGCAGGGTCAGGCTCAGGGTCTCGGAGCCGCCGTCGACTTCGCGGGTGGCCTGGAGCTTGCCGTCTGCGACCAGCACTTTGCTGGCAAAGGTAGCCTGGGGCCAGTCGCCCAAGGCCGCCAGCATCTGGCCGGTCTGGTTGCAGTCGTCATCAATGGCTTGCTTGCCCAGGATGATCAGGCCGGGCTGCTCTTTGTCGACCAGGGCTTTCAAGAGCTTGGCTACGGCCAAGGGTTGCAACTCTTCGCTGGTCTCGATGAGGATGGCACGGTCGGCGCCGATGGCCATGGCGGTGCGCAGGGTCTCGGCGCATTGGGCTACGCCGCAAGACACCGCGATGATCTCGGTGACGACGCCTTTTTCCTTGAGGCGCACGGCCTCTTCGACGGCGATTTCGTCAAACGGGTTCATGCTCATTTTGACGTTGGCAATGTCTACCGCGCTGCCGTCCGACTTCACTCGGACTTTGACGTTGTAGTCCACCACGCGTTTGACGCCGACCAATACTTTCATGCATTTCTCCGTAACTAATTAACTAAGGCGCCCTGCGGCGCAATGGAGGACGCCGCCGGGCGCCCTGAAGTTGCTGTCAAAAAGCCATCAAGACCGGGGCTTGGTGTTTTCGGGGTCGTACAAGGCGGCGTAACCCACGGCTTCGACCTTCACTGGGTAGATGTCGTCAAAGTACTGGATCTGGAGCTCACGCCCCACCTGGCAGTAGTCATG
>JBBAPY010000304.1:0-3331 GCA_040400635.1 Rhodoferax sp. | reverse complement strand
AAGCAGTTCATCAAGATGGTGCATCCGCGCAGTGTGTTTCGGCCCAGCCCACGCATCATTATTTGCGTGCCCTGCGGCTCCACCCAGGTCGAGCGCCGCGCTATCCGTGAATCGGCTCTGGGCGCCGGTGCCAGCGATGTGTACTTGATTGAAGAACCTATGGCGGCGGCCATTGGCGCCGGGCTGCCGGTCTCCGAAGCCTGCGGCTCCATGGTGGTGGACATCGGCGGCGGCACCACCGAAGTGGGCGTGATCTCTCTGGGCGGCATGGTCTATAAAGGTAGCGTGCGCGTAGGCGGAGACAAGTTTGATGAGGCCATCATCAACTACATCCGCCGCAATTACGGCATGCTGATCGGCGAGCCTACGGCGGAAGCCATCAAAAAACAAATCGGCTCGGCCTTCCCGGGATCGGAAGTGAAGGAAATGGAAGTGCGCGGTCGCAATCTTTCTGAAGGCGTGCCGCGTTCCTTCACCATTTCTTCTAACGAAATTTTGGAAGCACTGACCGACCCGCTCAACAACATCGTCTCGGCCGTGAAAAACGCGCTGGAACAAACCCCGCCCGAGCTGGGCGCCGATATTGCTGACCGGGGCATGATGCTCACTGGCGGCGGCGCGCTTTTGCGCGACCTGGACCGCTTGCTCGCCGAAGAAACCGGCTTGCCGGTGCTGGTAGCCGAGGACCCCTTGACCTGTGTGGTGCGCGGTTGCGGCATCGCGCTGGAACAAATGGAACGCTTGGGCTCGATTTTCACCAACGAGTAAGCGCCGGACGCAGCGATGGCTCTGGCTTCGCTGGGCAGAGACCCCCCTCCGTTTTTCCGACAGGGCCCGTCGGCCTTGTCGCGCCTGGTGGTTTTTAGCGCCATGGCACTTTTGCTCATGGTGGCCGATGCGCGGTTCCACCTAGTGCAACCTTTGCGCGCCGGCATTGCAACTGCGCTCTACCCGCTGCAATGGTTGGTGTTGCAACCTTTGGCCTTATCGCAGCACGCCAATGAGCGCATGGGCGGCATGTTCAGCAATGAAAACGCGTTGCGGCAACTGCGCCAGCAACTGGCTGAGCAGCGCCAGCGTGCCCAGCAAACCGAACAGCTCACGCTGGAAAATCAGCGCTTGCGCGGCATTTTGAATTTGCAGCAGCGCCAATTGCCGGGCACGCTTGCCGCCCAGGTGGTGTACGACGCCGCCGACCCCTATACCCGCAAAGTGGTGCTGGACAAAGGCGAAAGTCAGGGCGTGCATTTGGCTTCGCCAGTGATTGACGAGTTTGGTGTGATCGGCCAGGTGACGCGCGTCTTTCCCCTGTCCAGCGAGGTGACCCTAATTACCGACCGCGACCACGCCATTCCCGTGGTCAATGTGCGCACGGGCGCGCGCGGCGTCGCTTATGGTGAAACCACGCGCAATGCGGATGCCCTAGAGCTGCGCTTCATGGCCGCTAATGCCGATGTGACTGTCGGCGATGTGCTGACCACCAGTGGCGTGGACGGTGTCTATCCGCCGGGCTTGCCGGTGGCGCGGGTGGACAAAGTGGAGCGGCGCACCGAGGCAGTTTTTGCCCGCATCGAATGTGTGCCTATCGCCATGGTCGCCGGCACCCGCCATGTGTTGGTGCTGTTGCCAGCCGCGCAGGCCGCTGTGGCGCGACCACCGCCCGAGCCGGAGCATAAACCTGTGCGAAGCGGAGGCCGCCGATGATTATGCGCCCGGGTCAACGCCTGCTCATGCCGGTAAACCCCGCATTTTTATGGATGAGCTTGTTGCTGGCTTTTGCTGTCAATATGCTGGGCAATATGATGCTGTGGGGCCGCGCTGCCTGGGCGCCTGATGTGCTGTCCATCGTACTGGTGTTTTGGACGGTACACCAGACCATGCGCGTAGGCATCGCCGCCGCATTTGTATTTGGCTTGATGCTCGATGTTTACCAGGGCGGTTTGCTGGGGCAGCACGCGATGGCCTACACGGTACTGAGTTATTTTGCGATCATGGTGCACCGCCGTTTGCTGTGGTTCAGTTTGCCTGAGCAAACGCTGCAAGTGCTGCCCTTGTTTGCGCTGGTGCATACGGTGGAGCTAGTGCTCAACGCCATGATTGGGGGCAATTTTCCCGGCTGGTGGGTGCTGTTGGCGCCGGTGGGTGAAGCGTTGCTGTGGCCGGTAATCAGCTCGATGTTGCTGGCGCCGCAGCGCCGCGCACCGGACCCAGACAACAACCGTCCTCTATAGCCGTAGCGCACCATGGACTTGCGCAATATCGATCACGACTTGCACCGCTTTCGTCAGCGCATTTTTGTATTTACGATACTGGTGCTGGTGTGCTTTGTGCTGTTGTTGCTACGTTTAATGTATTTGCAGCTCTGGCGCCACGACGACTTGCTGGCACAAGCCGAAAGCAACCGTACCGCTATCGTGCCTATCGTGCCCAATCGGGGCTTGATTCAGGACCGCAACGGCATTGTGCTGGCGAGCAATTATTCGGCTTACACCCTAGAAATAACGCCTTCTAAAACCAATGGATTGGAAGCAACCATAGACGCTTTATCCGAGGTCATTGAGATCACGCCGCGCGACCGCCGCCGCTTCAAAAAATTGCTCGAAGAGTCCAAGACTTTTGAGTCCTTGCCCTTGCGTAATCGCTTAACCGATGTCGAGGTGGCGCGCTTTGCAGCCCAGCGGTTTCGGTTTCCTGGCGTGGAGATCAAGGCCCGCCTGTTTCGCAATTACCCCTACGGCGAATTGGCCAGCCATGTCATCGGTTACATCGGGCGTATCAACCCAAGCGAAAAAGAAAAAATAGAAGACGACGATGACCAGGCCAACTACCGCGGAACCGAATACATCGGCAAGCTTGGCGTGGAGCAGAGCTTTGAGCGCCAGTTGCATGGCATCACCGGCGTCGAACATATTGAAACCTCGGCCGGCGGCCGCGCCACGCGGCGGCTCAGTAGCAGTAAAGCCACGCCAGGCGACACGGTGGTTTTGACGATCGACATCAAGCTGCAGCAGTTGGTCGAGAGCATGTTTGGCGAGCGGCGCGGCGCACTGGTGGCCATTAACCCTCAAAACGGCGATGTGTTGGCCTTTGTCAGTAAACCTACTTTTGATTCGAACCTATTTGTCGAAGGCATCGACCAGGACAATTGGCAAATGCTCAATGAGTCTCCGGATAAGCCCTTACTCAACCGCGCCTTGCGCGGCACCTATCCGCCGGGCTCTACCTACAAACCCTTTATGGCACTGGCCGCCTTGCAGACCGGCACGCGCAAGCCCGGCACTTTGATCAACGACCCGGGTTTTTATATGTTTGGCGGTCACCGCTTTGGCAG
>JBBAPY010000303.1:0-3333 GCA_040400635.1 Rhodoferax sp. | reverse complement strand
TCTTTGACTTCTTGGATTATTTCGGTGCAAATTTTGCGCCCTTCGGCAGCCGGCTTTTCGGCACCGGCCATGCGTTTGATGACGGCATCGGGAATATGTACGCCGGGCACATTGCTGCGCATCCACTCAGCCACTTTGGCCGAGCGCATAGGGCCCACGCCCACCAAAATAAACACTTTGTCCAACAAGCCTAGATCTTCCACTTCTTTCATGTAAGTGCGCAGGCGGGGTACGTCATAGCAGTACTGGGTTTGGACAAATTGCGCACCGGCCGCCACTTTTTTGGCCAGGCGCTGGGCGCGCCAGTCAAAAGGCTGACCAAACGGGTTGGCTGCGGCACCAAAAAAAACGCGCGGCGCAAAAGTAACTTTGCGCCCGCTTTGGAAGCGGTAGGCGTCGCGCATATCGCGACCGATTTCCAACAGCGACATGCAATCGAGGTCAAAAACCGGCTTGGCCTGCGGATGGTCACCGCTTTGCACGCCATCACCACTGAGGCAAAGCATATTGCACACGCCCATGGCCGCACCGCCCAAGATGTCGCCTTGGATCGCGATGCGGTTTTTGTCGCGGCAGGAAATCTGCATTACCGGAGCGTAGCCCACGCGGGTGAGCAAAGCACACACCGCCAGGCTGGACATATGGCAATTGGCGCCGCTGCCATCGGTGGCGTTGATGGCATCGACATAGCCGTCAAACACTTTGGCGCGGCGATAAACCTCGCTGGGGTCCGCCGAGTCTGGCGGCTCCAGTTCCGCAGTAATCGCAAAGCCACCACCGCGCAGCACGCGCTCCAAGCGCCCAGGCGAGGTGTGGCCGGGCAATATGGGTAAGGGGTAGCCGGGCACCGGCTCGTCATCAAACCTCATGCTTTGGCCTCCTGCTTTGAGGGTTCGCCCTTTTCTCGCGCTACGCGCAGCCACGAGGAACTGCCTTTGAGGCGGCCATCGACTGCGAACTGCACCACTTTGATGGCCTCGCGGCCCGCTTGCATGCGCTGGCTGCCTTCAAAAGCCTCCACCCAAACGCAGCGCATTTCGGGCTTTACTTCGCAATGCCCATTGGCGCGCACACCACCACAAGGGCCGTTGCGTATGGTTTTAGGGCAATTCATGGAGCAGGACATGCCGGTACTGGACAAGGCACACTGACCGCACATCTGGCAGTCAAACAAGAAACCTTTGACCACTTTTTCCACCACCGCCACCGGCTTTTCCAGGCGCTGGTAGCCAATGGCTTTCCACAAGGGATGCAAAGCCACTACCGCGCGCTCAAAGCCCTGGTAAAAAATTTCTAAGCCACGTGCATGGCGCACTGACCAACGACGCAGCGCATACATCAGTGCTCCCCCTCGGGTAGCGGAACGTCCGCCTCTTCGGTGGAAATCACCGTCGGCGTCGGGAGGGTGTCATCGACGCCATGGGCGCGGATGATGCGCAGCAAATCCTCATCCGAATAGCGCGCCTCGATGCGGGCCGCCTCGGCATTGGCCTGCTCCTGAATGTCGTCGCCGCACTCACGCGGCTCGCTGCGTTTCCAGTCGGCCAGGTAGTCGCCAGCGCTGGACTTGCCGGCCCGCATGGCCGCGCGGTCCACCGCTTCCTGAAAGCGATGCGAGAGTTGCACCTTACCGGTTTCGCGTCCGCGCTTGACCACCACCTGCGCCGGCAGGTCACGCCATGAAATCACAATCAGTTTTGCCATTGGATGACTTTCTCGCTTACTGTTTTCAATTCGGTTTCCATCGCACCGTAGCCGGTGACACGGTATGCAAATGCCAAGCCCAGGCGCTTTGCGGCGGCCTGGCCCAGCGCCATCCCCCCAGGATTTTCTTTCTGACACAAATACATCAAAGTGGTGTAGTTGCCAAAATACACGGGCAGCAACTGCGGATGCTTATCGATACCCAAACCGTGCATGATCAATCGCTCAAAATGCCGCAGCAAAAAATCCGTCAAATAAAAAGTCCCCAACTCGGCCTCGGCCATCTGGGCAAAGGCCGCAGACCCGGCATAAAACTCATAACAATGCGCGCCGGGCAAACGCTGCACGCCTTCCTCCTGCAATACCGCGTCAAGTAAACCACCGGTGCCGCAATCGGCATAGGCCACAAAAATATGCGGGTACTGCGCCTTGAAACCTTGAATTTTTTCGCGCACTAGACCAGGGATTTTTTCTGGTCGGTTGTGCAATTCGGCGGGCAGGCAAGTCACGTCCATATGCCACCAGGCATTGGCTTGGCGCAGCGCGATGATCTCGCGGGCCAGCGCGCCGCAGGCAATCACTAAAGTGTTTGCAGCAGCGGCCATGCCGGCATCGCGTTTAGGCGCGGGCCGCAGCGCGACGCGCGGCAATCAGCGTCTTGGCAGTCTCCACGGCCACACCAGCATCACGGCAATAGGCGTCTGCCCCCACCGCTTTGCCAAACTCTTCGTTCAAAGGCGCGCCACCTACCAACACAATGTAATCGTCGCGCAGGCCTTTTTCCTTGAGTGTGTCGATCACCACTTTCATGTAGGGCATGGTGGTCGTGAGCAAAGCGGACATACCCAAAATATCAGGCTTGTGCTCTTCCAGCGCCGCGATATATTTTTCGACCGCGTTGTTAATGCCCAGGTCAATAACTTCAAATCCGGCACCTTCCATCATCATGCCGACCAGGTTCTTACCGATATCGTGAATGTCACCCTTGACAGTACCAATCACCATCTTACCGATGGGCTCGACGCCGGTTTCGGCCAGCAGTGGCCGCAAAATTTCCATGCCGCCCTTCATGGCGTTGGCCGCCAGCAGCACTTCGGGAACGAACAAAATGCCATCGCGGAAATCCACGCCGACAATACGCATGCCCTCGACCAAAGCGTCATCGAGCACCCGACTGGCCGACCAGCCGCGCCCCAGCAAAATATTGGTAGCTTCAATCACCTCTTCGCGCAAACCGTTGTAGAGGTCATCATGCACTTGTTCGGTCAACTCCTCGTCGTTGAGCGAATTCAAATCCAGATCGTCAAATTCTTCAGCCACAGAAAGACTCCTTCGGTTGTGTACGGGGTATGCCCGGGGCTTGGCACGCACTTGCGGACAGAATGTACGAGCCGCGCTGCGCAAAGCCTGATAGTTTAGCGACCCGTGATTGTCGCCATACGACAGGGTGACAATGGCAGTGCAATGCAAGCAATTGCAGCCCTTCAACACGTCAGTGCGTCAGGCTTTGCGTTTTGTCCGGCGCAAGCAGGGCCAGGCGGCTGTTGCGCCGCTCGGCGCTGGGGGTGTGGCCAAACAAGTCGCGGTAGCACTTAGAAAAATGCGGCGGCGACTGAAATCCGCAAGCCA
>JBBAPY010000302.1:0-3362 GCA_040400635.1 Rhodoferax sp. | reverse complement strand
CAAAACTATGGCCTTCCAGGCCCCGCTCGCGCCACCATGGGGCCCAGTGCTCGCCCAAGGTGCCGTCACCGGTTTTGGTTGGCTCGTTGGCCGCGAAAAAAGTCACTTTTACCTGGTGTTTGCGCAAGGTATCGGCAATAAAGGGGGCCACCTCCATATGGCCGGTGTCCAGGGTAAGGTAGACCGGTTTTTTGCAAGCGCTCTGGCTCCAGGCCTGCCCACCTAAAAAGACTGCCACCGCCGCGATAGCTGCGCGGCAACAGGCGGTGCGCAGGCTAGCAGCGCAGCTGCGCAATGCCAAGGCCATCAACGCGGTGCGTGATCCAGCGTCCATACACCATGCGGCGACCGCCCCACGGGCACTTGCCGCACCACTTTGCGCGTCGTGGTGTCAATCACCGTCAGTTTTTTAATCCAACGCGAGGCTACGTAGATATAGCGCCCGTCCGCCGACAAATCCATGCAATCGGGTCCGCCGGGTGCGGGATAGGTA
Organism: Rhodoferax sp.; assembly: GCA_040400635.1. Classification (GTDB taxonomy): domain Bacteria; phylum Pseudomonadota; class Gammaproteobacteria; order Burkholderiales; family Burkholderiaceae_C; genus Allorhodoferax. Next base: position 2,869 of record JBBAPY010000302.1, on the reverse strand, counting down.
TCCACCACTTCCAATGTCTGGTAATCGATTTTGCTAATCGTATTGGCTACGCGGTTGCTGACCAGGACGTGGCGTTTATCCCCGACGTTGCGAAAGGCATGGGCCGCTGCTCCGGTCTTGATCGTTTTGCTCAACTTCGGCGCCAATTTGCTCAGCTCATACACCTCGACGCCATTGCCGCCCGTCATGCCGACCAAAAGCGTTTTGTCGTCCGGCGTGCCAAACACATCGGCGGGCAGCGATCCCGTTTTCACGCGCCACTTGATGCTTTGGCTGGCCAGGTCGATCACCACCAATTCGTCGCTTTCCTGCATGGTGGCATAAGCCAGGGTACTGGTGCTGTCAATCCACACATGACTTGGTGTTTTGCCGGTTGGAATGCGTTTGGCAAGCGTCATATCGCTGCCGTTCCATTGGTAAATGTCTACATGGTTGAGCCGATTGCCCACGGTAACCAGCCATTTCATATCCGGAGAGAAACGCAGGTGGTAGGGGTCCGAAATACCATGCACCGTGCGTTGCACGGCGGCGGTACGGGGATCGAGGAACAGCATGGAATCACCCACCGCATTGGCCACGATGAGGGATTTTTCGTCCGGCGTCAGGTACAGATGATGGGGCTCTTTGCCGGTAGGGATCTTGTGCGTCTCTTTGAATGTGGAGGGGTCAATCACGCTGACCGTGGCGTCCAGCGAGTTGAGAACGAATATCGGTGGGGGTTTGTCGCTTGCATACGCAATCGCAGCGCAAAAAAACCAGGCCAGGGGCAAAAAACGGGTCCAACGGTTCGACGATTTCACAAAAGCCTTATCAATCAATAGCCTTCGAGTGTAACGGGCGAGGCGATTTAACGGCCACAGGCCGGGCGCTTCAGGCTGGCGCAAGCAGCGCCAGTTGCGCCGGCCAAAGCCAGCGCCACTGCCCTGGCGCCAGATCCGCGGGCAGGGATAAACCACCTATTTGCGATCGGTGCAAACCTTCCACCCGGTTCCCGACGGCGGCCAGCATGCGCTTGACCTGGTGGTATTTGCCCTCGGTCAGCGTGAGGCGCAGGTGCAAAGGGCCGACTGCCTCGCAGGCGGCGGCACGCACCGGTTTGGGGTCATCGTCCAGCACCACGCCGCTGAGTAAACGGGCCATTTGGCTGTCGTCCAGGGGGTGCTTGACGGTCACTTCATAGACCTTGGGCACATGGTGGCGCGGCGAACTCATGCGGTGAATGAACTTGCCATCATCGGTGAGCAAGAGCATGCCGGTGGTGTCCTGGTCCAACCGCCCTACCGCTTGCACACCCTGCACCGCGGCTTTTTGGGGGCGCGTGCGCAAGGGCGAGGGCAAGAGCGTGTAAACACTGGGGTAAGTCGATGGCTTTTGCGAGCATTCGGTACCGGCAGGTTTGTGCAAAAGAAGATAAGCCTTATCGCAATAGGGCCAGTCCACGCCCTGCACCCGAAAGCGCAGACCCTGCGCCTCGAACTGCGCGCCTGCGTCGGCGCAAGTGCGGGCGATACCCGCCTCTGGGCTGTCGTACACCTGCACATAACCCTGCTGAATCAGCCCGGCGCAAACCCGTCGGGTGCCAAAGCCTTGGCTGTATAAAACCTCTTGAAGTTGCATAGAGCCCAGTTTCACAGGAATCGTTAACGAAAAACGCACCTACCGGTGCGTTGTGCGGTATGGTCCTGCGGTCTATTTATTTTTAATCTTGCCGCGGGGTATGACCGCAGTGGTGATGGTTGCGCGCACCGGTTCGCCGCCGCTGGGTGCTTTGGGGGGTGAGGTATCCTTCTTGGGCTTTTTGGCCTCTTTATTGGTTTTTTGTTGACCTTTGGCCATGGCGTGATCTCCTGTGCAAAGTTGATGGTGAAAGTCCGTTTCAGTGTAACCGCCCTATGTCCGACGCCGCCCGCCCCTTGATTACCATCGACGAAGCCGAGGTAGATATCAGCGCGATCCGCGCCCAGGGGGCTGGCGGGCAAAACGTCAACAAAGTCTCCAGCGCCATCCATTTGCGCTTTGACATTCCCGCCTCTTCGCTGCCAGAGGACGTTAAAGAGCGCCTGTTAGCCCTGCGGGATAAGCGCATCACAGCCGAGGGCGTGCTGGTCATCAAGGCGCAAAGCCACCGCACCCAGGACATGAACCGGCTGGACGCCTACGCCCGATTGCAAGACATTGTGCAAGGCGTGGCGCTGCCGCCCAAGCTACGCCGCGCCACGCGCCCGACGCGCGCTTCCAAGGAGCGGCGCCTGCAAGACAAAAGCCAGCGCAGCGCCATCAAGGAATTGCGCACTAAAGCACTGGATTAAGCGGGCGCCCTGCTCTCAGGGCTAACCCTGTGCTTGCGCCCAGCGGGCCCTACCTACAATGCGCACTCCATTGTCCAATGCCCCGCCCACGCCGACCGCCATGCCCAAAACCACAGAAGCCCCCAAGGACCTGCCCGAGCGCGTCATCAAAAAATACCCCAACCGGCGCTTGTACGACACCCATACTTCCAGCTACATCACGCTGGCCGAAATCAAACAACTGGTCATGGACCACAAAGCCTTTGCGGTGGTCGATGCCAAGACCTCCGAAGACCTAACGCGCAGCATCCTCTTACAAATTATTTTGGAAGAAGAAGCCGGTGGCTCGCCCATGTTTACCGCGCCGGTGCTGGCCAACATCATCCGTTTTTACGGCCATTCCATGCAAGGCTTTATGGGCGGCATTATGGAAAAAAATATGCAAACGCTGATGGAAATGCCGGTGCCTATCGTGCCGGGCGTCATGGGCACCAATGTGTTCCAACAAATGCAGGAACAAATGCAAAAGCAAACCGAGCAATTCCTGGGCACCTTCGGGATCAAGCGCTAAGCGCATGCCC
>JBBAPY010000301.1:0-3389 GCA_040400635.1 Rhodoferax sp. | reverse complement strand
AGGTGGTCGGCCAGCTCATCACCATGCCGCAGTATGTGGACGTCATCATCCCGCGCGGTGGCAAGGGCCTGATTGAGCGCATCAGCCGCGACGCCAAAGTGCCGGTCATCAAACACCTGGACGGCAATTGCCACACCTATGTAGATGATCCGTGCGACATCGCCATGGCGGTCACCGTGGCCGACAATGCCAAGACCCAAAAATACAGCCCTTGCAACGCCAGCGAAGGCTTGCTAGTGGCGCGCGGTGTGGCGGCGCAGTTTTTGCCACGCATCGGCGCCATCTACGCCGCCAAAGGCGTGGAAATGCGGTGCTGCCCCGAGGCCAAAGCCTTGCTCGCGGATCTGCCCGGCGCCAAATTGCAGGACGCCACCGAGCAGGACTGGTTTGAGGAATACCTGGCGCCCATCATCAGCATCAAAGTGGTGGACGGGCTGGACGCGGCCATTGCGCACATCAACCACTATTCCAGCCACCACACCGACGCCATCCTCACCCGCGACCATATGCACGCGCAGCGCTTTTTGCGCGAGGTGGACTCGGCCAGCGTCATGGTCAACACCAGCACCCGCTTTGCCGATGGCTTTGAATACGGCCTGGGCGCCGAAATCGGTATTTCTACCGACAAATTCCACGCCCGCGGCCCCGTGGGCATTGAGGGGCTGACCTCGCTCAAGTACGTGGTGCTGGGGCAGGGAGAAGTGCGGGGCTGACACACCGCCGCAGGTGGCTGCTAAGCGGCCAAGTTGGAGAAATTTTTCTACAGCGTGTCGCTAAACCGGTGCCGCTCTTGAATTTTTGGGCAAGCGCACCATCTCTGTCACGTTGGCCTGACAGAATCGGCCCTAGACTCCGTATCAAAGTCGCACACTATGGTCCCCCACCTCGTCACCGCCCTGACCGGCCCTATCAATGAACTGGAGCAGCGCCTGCTGGACACCATGCCGGCGATTGAGCGCTGGTTCCGGCTGGAATGGATGGAGCACACGCCGCCCTTTTATACCTCGGTGGATGTGCGCAATGCCGGCTTTAAGCTGGCGCCGGTAGATACCGACTTTTATCCTAACGGTTGGAATAACCTGACCCCCGAGATGCTGCCGCTGGCGGTGCAGGCGGCGATGGTGGCGATCGAAAAAATATGCCCTGAGGCGCGCAACCTGCTCATCATCCCCGAGCACAACATCCGCAGCACTTTTTACCTGAGCAATCTGGCGCAGCTGCGGCGCATATTCCATATGGCGGGGCTCCATGTCCGCATCGGGTCGATCAGCCCTGAGATCAAGAAAAGTACGCTGATCGAATTGCCAGGTGGCGAGAGCATCACTTTAGAACCGGTGGTGCGCATCAAAGGGCGCATTGGCGTCAAGGACTTTGACCCCTGCACCATCTTGCTGAACAACGACCTGGCGACGGGCATCCCCGGCATTTTGGAAGACTTGCACCAGCAATACCTGCTGCCGCCCTTGCATGCCAGCTGGGCGGTACGGCGCAAAAGCACGCATTTCGCCTGTTATGAAGAAATCGCCAAGCGCTTTGGCAAGCTCACGGGTATCGACCCCTGGCTGATCAATCCGCTCTATGAAAGCTGCGGCGATGTCGATCTCGCGGATCCCAAGGGCCTGGCCGCCCTGAGTGCGCGGGTGGACTCCACCTTAAGCAAAGTGCGCCGCAAATACAAGGAATACGGCATCAAGGAGAAGCCCTTTGTCATCGTCAAGGCCGATAACAGCAGCAGCGGCATGGGCTTAATGACGGTGCGCGATGCCAAGCAGGTACCTGACTTGGTGGCGCGCACCCAAGCGGCGCAGCCGCAGGACGGCAGTTTGCGCCAGCTGATCGTGCAAGAAGGCGTGCTCACCCACGAGCGCATGAATGATGCTGTGGCCGAGCCGGTGGTATACATGATGGATCGCTATGTGGTGGGCGGTTTTTACCGCATCCATGCCGACCGCGGTGCGGATGAAAATCTGAGCGCTCCTGGCTCTTTGTATGTGCCGCTGGCCTTTGGACCCAGCACGCAGCTGCCGCAGTTGGGCGTGCGCCCCGGCGCCAGCGAACCCAACCGCTTTTATATGTATGGCGTGGTCGGTCGCCTGGCAATGCTGGCCGCCAGCTATGAGCTCGAAGCCACCGATCCACTGGACGACGAGGGGCAATAAGCAAGCGGGCAGGGGTTTGTAGGTGTCGCAGCAGAGACTCTTTTTGCTGCATTGCAACAAATTTTTCCAGTTGACCTTCCTAATCGGGCGAAAACGGCATTTGCCGTAGCACAATGGTGCTCCCCGCGACAACCGAATCCGCGCCACTTGTGTGGCCGGTGCACCTCGTGTCTTCACAAAAATCATCACTCACGGCCTTGACGGTCGGCGCCATTGGCGTGGTCTACGGCGACATCGGCACCAGCGTGCTGTACGCGCTCAAAGAGGTCTTCGGCTCCGGGCATGTGCCCTTCACCCCGGACAATGTCTATGGCATTTTGTCCATGATTTTCTGGACGCTGACCATCATCGTCTCGCTCAAATACGTGCTGTTGGTGTTGCGCGCCGACAACGCGGGCGAAGGGGGGCTGATTGCTATGCTGGCCTTGGCCTCGCAAGCGGTGAAAGACCAGCCGGTGTTGCGCCGTGTTTTGCTTAGCGTAGGCATATTCGGTACCTGCTTGTTTTACGGCGACGGGGTGATTACCCCCGCTATTTCGGTGTTGGGCGCGGTGGAAGGTTTGGAAGTGATTTCGCCGCGTTTTGTGAAGTACGTGGTGCCGCTGACTTTGGTGATTTTGTTCTGCCTGTTCTGGGTGCAAAAGCGTGGAACCACCGGCATTGGCAAATTTTTCGGCCCCATAACCTTGGTTTGGTTTGCCGTTATTGGTGCATTAGGCGTTTTTCATATCGCGGCCAATCCGGCAATTTTGTTGGCGCTCAGCCCCCACTACGCAGCGATTTTTGTTTGGGAAAACCCTGGCGAGACATTTATATTGTTGGGCGCAGTGGTCTTGTGCGTGACGGGCGCCGAAGCCCTTTACGCCGACCTCGGGCATTTTGGCAAAAAGCCCATCCGTATTGCTTGGTTTGCGGTGGTCATGCCAGCGCTGACCTTGAACTATTTCGGCCAGGGTGCTTTGCTGCTGGCCAACCCGTCTGCCGTGAAAAACCCGTTTTATATGATGGCGCCGGACTGGGCACTGATACCCTTGGTGGTGCTGGCCACAGCCGCAGCAGTGATCGCTTCGCAGGCCTTGATCACCGGCGCATTTAGCGTGACCAAGCAGGTGATTCAACTGGGGTACCTGCCGCGCCTGAACTTAATCCATACCAGCGCGCGTGAGGCTGGGCAGATTTACATCCCGTCGGTGAACTGGGGACTGTTTGTGGTGATTGTGTTAGCGGTGG
>JBBAPY010000300.1:0-3409 GCA_040400635.1 Rhodoferax sp. | reverse complement strand
AGCCATGACGATAGGGGTCTGGGCCAGCGTCGCCGTTAGCGGCAAGCACAAAGCCACAGCCACCAGGGGTGCCCGTAAAAAACCTTTCATAAGTGTTCTCCTTTTACAAACCAATAGGCCGAGGGGCATTGCGCCTGCAAGCGCTCGGAATCAAAAAAATCATTGACGGGCAGATCGACTAGCAAGCGCCCGCGCTCCAAATAGAGAACTCGCGTGGCAAGGCGTTTGACCTGACCCAGGTTGTGGCTGGCAAATACCAGGCTGGCCTGTGGGCGGGACTGGGCAAAAGCCTGAAGCAGACTCTCCACTTCGGCCTTGGCATGCGGGTCTAGGCTGGCCGTGGGTTCATCGAGCAGCAACATCTGCGGCTCCAAGGCCCAGGCCTGTGCCATGGCCACACGTTGCTGCTGTCCGCCGGACAAAGTGTGTGCCTTGCGCGCGGCCAGTTCCTGCAGTTCAAATTGCTGCAAGGTCGCCGTGGCACGCTGGCGCGCCTGCTGCCAAGGCGTACCACGCAGCCACAGGCCCAGCGCCAATTGGCTGTCCACGCGCATGCGCAGCATATGGGGCCGCTGGAACAACATGGCCTGGCGCAAACCTTTTTGCGCATCCACCCGGCCCGCGCCTGGGTGCAGCAAGCCATGCAGCAAGCGTAGCAATGTACTTTTTCCCGCGCCGTTGGCGCCTACCAAAGCAAGCCGTTCACCCGATGCGATGGAAAAGCTTATGCCTTCCAAAGCAGCCACGGTATTTGCGCGCCAGCGCCTGAGGCTGCGACCATCCGGCCCGAATTGCACACCGGCTTGCACGACCTGAATTTGCGCGTTCACAACACCACCGCACCCGAAGTACCCAAGCGCAGGCCGCCGCCCTGCCCCCAGCGCTGCAATAGCGCTACCAGTGCATTGAGCAACAGCACCACCATCAGCAGGGCAAAGCCCAGCGCCAGGGCCAAAGGCAAATCGCCCTTAGACGTCTCCAGTGCGATCGCGGTCGTCATCACCCGGGTAAAGCCTTCAATATTGCCACCCACCACCATCACCGCGCCGACCTCGGAAATCGCCCGGCCAAAGGCCGCCAGCAGCACCACCAGCAAAGCATGGCGCTCGTCCCAGGCTAACAAGACACTGCGCATCCAGCGCCCCGCGCCCAGCGATTGGAGTTGCTCGCCGTGCGACTGCTCGGCGTCTTGCACCACCTGGCGCGTCAGGGCGGTGGCTACCGGCAGCACCAGCACCGCCTGCGCCAGCACCATGGCTTTGAAGCTAAACAGCCAACCCAGATACCCCAGGGGGCCGGAGCGCGACAGCAGCAAATACACCACCAACCCGACCACCACCGAGGGCACGGCCAGCGCGGTGTTGAGCAGGGTCAGCACCAGGCCCCGCCCCGCAAACCGGGCCACGCCCAGCCAGGCGCCAAGCGTCAGGCCCAGGCTGCACGCGAGCACGCAGGCGCTGGCGCTGACCGCCAGCGAGCGACCCACGATGGCCAAAAAGCCCGGATCCAGGCTGAGCAGCAAATGCAGTGCGGTCAGAGCGCTTTCGCTAAAGGAGTGCATGGTCAGGCGGATTCGAGTGCGCGGCGACGGGGCATGCGCTGCGCTTTCAGGCTGTGGCTTTGCGCAAAGTTTCGACCACCGGGCGGCGCAGTACTTCGCGCAAACTCCACCATCCGGCCAGCAAGGCCAGCACCGCGCCGGCCAGTGCGCCCAGCACAGGCACCCATAAAGAGACCGTCCAGGAAAACTCAAACACATAGCGCGCCAAAGCCCAACCCAGCGCGCTCGCCACCAAGGAGGCCAGAAATCCGGCCAACAAGCCCACGCCCGCCAGCTCCAGCCTTTGCACCTGCCGCAGCAAACTGTTTTGCGCGCCCACCGCGCGCATGATGGCGAACTCGCGCGCGCGTTCTTCGCGCGTAGCGCTTACCGCTGCAAACAAAACCACTAAGCCGGCGGCCAACGTAAAGCCAAACAAAAACTCGACCGCGCGTATCACCTGGTCCAGGATACGCTGTACTTGGTTGATGGTGGCACTCATATCCACATTGGTAACGTTGGGGAAGCGGCGTACCAGCGCGTTATCAAATCCTGCTTGAACAGGTGCTTTGAATGCACCCATAAAAGTGGCGGGCACGCCGTCTAGAGTACTGACAGGATAGAGCGCAAAAAAATTGGCGCGCATAGAGCCCCAGTCCACTTTACGCAGAGACGTAATTTTGGAGTCCACCGTCACCCCGGCCATATCAAAACGCAAGGTGTCGCCCACTTGAAGTCCCAGCGTGATGGCAATGCCCTCTTCCATGCTGATGGCACCGACTTCCTCGGGCGTCCATTGCCCGCCTACGATGAGGTTATTGTCCGGTTGCTTAGCGCTGTAGCTGAGATTGAATTCGCGGTCCACCAGGCGCTTGGCGCGTTCTTCGGTGTAGGTCTGCGACGATACGCTGGTGCCATTGATGGCCACCAGGCGGCCACGGATCATCGGGAACCAGTCAAACTTTTTGACACCGGCGTCTTGCAAGCTTTGCACAAAGGCTGCCGACTGCTCGGGATTGACATTGATCACAAACCGGTTGGGCGCATCGGGTGGCGTGGCTTTGCGCCAGCTGGCAATCAAATCGGTGCGCAGCAACACCAAAAGCACCAGTGCCAGCAAGCCCACCGACAAAGCACTCACCTGCACTACCGTAAATGCGGGCCGCGCCGCGATCTGGCGCGTGGCCAGCACCAGCGCACGCGGGGCACTGCTTTCATTCACGCTGGCGCGCAAGAGCTTGATAGCCAGCCAACTGAGCAGGGCAAACACCAGCACCGCACCGGCAAAACCCGCGACCGCAATCAGGCCCAGCTTCAAATCGCTGCTGACCACCAGCAGCAAGGCGGCAAAACCGCTCACCCCCAGGGCCAGCACGCCCAGTGAAGCGGGGCGCAAATTGCCCACGTCGCGGCGTATCACGCGCAAGGGTGGCACCTGGGCCAACTGCAGTACCGGGGGCAAACCAAAAGCAAACAACAGCGTCAGACCCATGCCCAGGCCCAGCGCTGCCGGCGCCAGACTGGCTTGCGGCAGTTGCGTATCGACCAAACCGGCTAGCAGCAGCACAAACAAATAATGCACACCAAAGCCGATGCATACCCCTAGCGCGCTGGCAAACATGCCCACCAAAGCAAACTCCCAGGCATAGGCCCCGGCAATCGTACGCTGGCTTTGGCCCAGCACGCGCAGCATGGCGCAGTCGTCCAAATGTTTGGCAGCAAACGAACGCGCCGCCAAGGCCACGGCCACGGCGCTCAGCAAAGCGGCCAGTAAGGCCACTAGCGATAGAAATTTTTCTGCGCGGTCCAGGGTTTGGCTCATTTCGGGGCGGCCAGTTTGGGTGGACTCGATGCGCACGCCGCGCAATG
>JBBAPY010000299.1:0-3417 GCA_040400635.1 Rhodoferax sp. | reverse complement strand
ATTGCTTGCGAGTAATCGCAGTTTCTATGCCAGCGGACATTCAGCCAGCCTAAAGTGCTTTCCCCACCCCACATTTTGCCTTGTCCGACGGACGGTCCAATGGTTTGGGAAATGGTAGGTTGATGGTGAAGCGCTTTAAAGGTGCATTATTGCACCCAAAAGGTGCATTTTTATTTCTGGGCGGTACACCGCTTTACTTTCGCACCAACTCGGGGCCCAACTGAACTCCGAAGACTGCCAGGCCATTTTTCAGCATTTCAAAGGCCGGACCGGTCGCACCGGGCGCGCCTTTGACACCCAACTCGATGTGTCGCCCATACTGCGGATGGTCCACACTGGGCAAGCTGAACACCTTGACCAGGTGCGCATCCTGCACGCTTTGCATCAAGGGCGTTAGCGTCGCTTCCATGGCGCCCATGACGATGACAGAAAGCTCCACATGCGCGTCGCGCTGGAAATGCGCTGGGTAATGGGTATCCAAAACCCATTCCATCATCGGCCAGGCCATCACCGGAAAACCGGGTACAAAATGCACGGCGCCAGCGCCTTGCCCCTGGGAGCTAAACCCGGCGATCTTGTTATAGGGGTTGGGAATGAGCGTCGCTCCCTGGGGGAAGCGACCCATATCCAATCGGTGGATGTTGTCTTGCCGGTCGGGCTCGAAGGGGTGGCCGTTCTCTTTGGCAATGTCGCGCATGCGCTCCCAGATCAGATCCCGCGCGCCGGGGTGAAGCTCCAAGGGCACGTTGAGAGCGCTAGCGGCGCATTGGCGGGTGTGGTCATCTGGCGTAGCACCTATACCGCCGAAAGAAAACACCACATCCCCGCTGGCAAACGCATCGACCAATGTTGCAGTGATGCGCTGCGGGTCGTCGCCCAGGTAGTGCGCATAGGCTACTTGCAAGCCGCGCGCACTGAGCAGCTCTATGGCTTTAGGCAGGTGCTTGTCACTGCGCTTGCCTGAGAGTATTTCGTCGCCGATGATGATGATGCCAAAGTGCATAGGCGCTTAAACAATGGGAGGCAGTTCAGATGCCGTGGGTTTGGGATTGGCGGGCAGTGCATCGACCGGCGCCAATGGCCGCGTCGAAACAAACATTTCGGCCTCGTGCTCGGAACGTAAAGCCGCCAAGGCGGCCAAACAGTAGTGGATAAACCATAGCGAAGCGAACACAAAGACCACGGTGTACAGCCAGACGGACAAAGGCAACAGGAGCGGTGCCATGGCAATCGCCATCAGCCCCATAGACCAAAGCAAGCTGGGCGTGGCGCCCAGAAATCCGACTACAAAGCCCATGGCAATCAGCGCGCTTTTATGGCTGGCCAAAATAGTTTGCCGCTCGGAACTGCTGGCATGGTCCGCCAACGCATCAAAAGCCATGACCCGGTAGGTGAGCCAGGCCCAAATCGCCGGCGGAAGTAGCAGCACCAGTGGCGGCAATATCCACATCGGTGAGGTGACGATGGTGGCGACCAGCGCCAGGGCACAGGAGATCAGGGCCCAGCCCAGGCTGGCCACAAACGAGGCACCATGGCGACGCTCCAGTGCAGGAAAGCGTCGACTGGCCACCACACGCACCAGGGCAGGCGTCATCAGGGTAGAGACGATTAAGACCGTAGACACCACCACCAAGGGTGTCAGCACCACAATCAGGATCAGGGGCGCGAGCATGGCTTTAAGCGCAGGCAGCCCCACTGCCGCCAGCCAGGCCGCTAGCGTGGTGACAAACACCGAGGCATCCAGCATGCCGAGCAAGGCTTCCTGTGCGCTTTGCCAGAAAAAATAAGCCAGCACACTGGCAGCACCCATCGCCAGAAGTAAAGGCAGCAAAGACAAGAGGATGACCTTGGGATGCAGGCAGTACAAAACCGCCCGCCAAAAGGAAGAAATCAGTAAAAACATAGACGCCTCCTTGCTTTCTCGCATTGTCAACGAGAACCTTCAGGCTCTACCGAGTAAGCGCAAAACACCACGCCATTGTTGCGACCAGAAGCCCCTGCCATAGTCACGTCCCTGCTCCACCTGGTCACGCACACCGGTGGCGGGATAAGCCAGGGTGAAATCGGCAGTACCAAAAAGCATGTCCCACCAGGGCAGCAGTACGCCAAAGTTGCACCCACCTAAAACCGCAGGCGCGCCATTTGCAGCGGGGGCTTCGCTTTCATGGCCGATGCCAATCGCATGGTGCATGCGGTGAAAGCGCGGGCTCACCCAAAGGCGTTCACCAATCCGACCAAACCAGACGCGCAAATTAGCGTGTTGCAAGTTTTCGCTAAGCTGCATCAACGCCACCAATGCCAAAAACTGACCCGGCGCTACGCCGATCAGCACCGCCAGGAACACAAAAAAAACATCGCGCAATACGTCGTCAAACAGGTGGTTGCGGTTATCGCTCCACATGGTCATCTGCCGTTGTGCATGGTGTAGCGCATGCAACTTCCACCACCAATGGAGCTGGTGCTGGGCACGGTGATAGCAGTAGCTGAAAAAGTCAAAAACCAGCAAGTACAAAACAAAACTGACCAGCGCATGGCCCGTGAATGCCGGCCAGATATCGTCCAGGTGAAAAGTTGGAAGCCCCCAGACACGCAATGTGCCAATCGCACTATCTAAAAATGGGTCTACTGTGAAAAACAAGACAAGTCGAAACAGGCCCAAGCGGTGCAAAAGCGTGTAGAGAACATCGGTACGTATGGTGGCAACATCTATCGCCGGCTCGACCGGACGCCAACGCTGCAAAGGACCGAGGACACTCATTAAGACTGCGATTTCCAGCAGGCCGACCAGCAACCACTCGGTTGCGCCAAAAGCCAGGTCCAGATAACCGCCAAAGCCCATCGCAAATACCAAAGGCTGGATGCAGGTTTCGAACAACCAGGCCTGCAAGCTGGCAAAGCTATCGATCAGGGTATCCATGTCAAGGTGCTATCCGGGATGGGCGACGATCCAGGCCTGGTAATCGGGGTGGCTGGTCAAAGTGGCAAAGCAAAAACCCCGTTCTTTCAGGCCGACGATCAAAGGTTCTAACACCGCCGGCGCCCAAGCATCTTTGCGCGACCAAATACCCAGGTGCGCCATGAGTATGTCGCCGCTACGGATGTCGCGCAATGCTTTGGCCAACAGGGCCTGGTTGCTAAATTTATCACTGGGCAGTTCGTCGCCCAGAAAACCGGCATCAGCCCAGCCCACATGCGCAAAACCGCAGGCGCGGGCAGCGGCCAGCAAGGCAGGGGAGGTTTTGCCGCCGGGCGCACGAAACAAAGGCAAGGCGGACTGCCCCGTCAGCGCGCTCAAACGATTGGCAGAAGCCTTGAGCTGCGCGCAGTATTGGGTGGCGCTGTAATCCAATTTGCGGCCCGACTGGCTGCCCGCCGAGGGCTGCACCAAAAATTGCGCGCCTTCTGCGCCGCCCGTGC
>JBBAPY010000298.1:0-3421 GCA_040400635.1 Rhodoferax sp. | reverse complement strand
GTATTTCGCGGTGCGGGCGATCTGCCGCGCCACCCTTCGCAGGTGTACCAATTCCTACTTGAAGGTTTGCTCTTGTTTGTGCTCTTGTGGGTGTCCGCGCGCAGCGGTCCGCGCCAGGGGCGGGTGTCGGCGGCTTTTCTGATGGGGTATGGGCTACTGCGTTTTGTGGTGGAGTTTTTCCGCGAGCCCGATGCCCATATCGGCCTCTTACAGATGGGCTTGAGCATGGGCCAGTGGCTGTGCGTTCCCATGGTGCTGGGCGGGGCTGCCTTGTGGTGGTGGTTCGGCACACGGCCTGCACCAGCGGCGAAATAGAGGGGGCAGCCGGTGCTTGGCAGCGTTGATTGGCAGCAAAGCGGCCCGCTGGCCACGGTAACGTTGTCCAACCCGGTCCGCATGAACGCCATGACGCGTGCTATGTGGTTACAACTGCGCGAAGTCTTTCTGGAGGTATCGGCGCGCCCCGATGTGCGGTGCGTGCTGGTGCAGGGCGCGGGCGCGCATTTTTGCGCTGGCGGCGATATTTCCCAATACCCGGACTTTCGCTTTGAGCCCAGCAGCCTGATGCATTTCCACGAAGTGGAGGTGTGGGGCGGTTTGCAGGCCATGCTCGATTGCCCACTGCCCCTGTTGGCCTTGGTAAGGGGCAATTGCATGGGTGCGGGATTGGAAATTGCCAGTTGCTGTGACCTGCGTTTGGGCGCCGCCAGCAGCGTCTATGGTGCCCCCATTGCCCGCTTAGGCTTTCCGATGGCGCCGCGCGAGGCAGCGCTAGTGCAACAGGCCGTGGGGTCGGCCACCGCCAGCGCCATGCTGCTGGCCGCCCAAACTTTTGACGCTGCGCACATGTTGCAATGCGGCTTTCTCGCCTGGAACGCGCCCGATGCAGCCTTGCAAGCCCAAGCCGATGCACTGCTCGCGCGCATGCTGGGGCTCGCCCCGCAAGCGGCCCGCTTGAATAAACAAGTGCTGCGTCAGGGTCGCATAGCGCAGGAGCCCACGCCCGATTCGGCCTATGCCTATGCCGACAGCCCGGAGCACCGCGAGGGCGTACAGGCATTTTTGGAAAAACGGCGCCCGCATTTTTGAAAAATGCCTTGCACTGGTTGGGGCAAGGGCCGCGCCAGCTTGTATGCTGGCACTATGCCCCCCTATCACAATCGCTGGAACCTGAAAGCTTTTAGATGCAAAGCCTTATCCTGCTTGACGACAACCTGGTCAATCTGAAGTGGCTGGAGATGCTCGGGCGGCGCCTGGAGCATACGCAGTGCATCAGTTTTACCAACCCCCTTGCCGCCCTGGACTATGCGCGCGCGCAGCGGGTGGATTTGGTCGTGCTCGGCTACATGATGCAGGAAATGAACGGCTTGGAGTTCATCGCCGCCTTTCGTGCCCTAGAAGGTGCTGCTTCCATACCGTTGCTAATGATTACCGCGCACGACGAAAAAGAACTGCGTTACCGTGCCCTGGAGGCCGGCGCTTATGACTTCCTACCCAAGCCATTGGATGCGGCCGAATTTTTGGCGCGAACGCGTAATATGCTCAAGCTGCGCCAAGCCAGTTTGCGTTTGGCCGACCATGCCGCCTGGTTAACCCGGGAAGTGGAGCTGGCTACGCGCGAAATTCGCGAGCGCGAGCGTGAAACCGTGATGTCGCTGGTTAAAGCCGCCGGGTACCGCGACTATGAAACCGGTGCCCATATTTCCCGCGTCGGGCATTACGCCTACCTGATTGCCCAGGGCTTGCAACTGTCGGCCCAAGACCAGGCCTTGATGTTGGACGCAGCGGCCATGCACGACATCGGCAAAGTCGGTATTCCCGACCACATCCTGCTCAAGCCCGGGCGGCTGGACGAAGAAGAAATGCACATCATGCGCCAACACCCCCTACTGGGCCATGAATTGCTTAAAGGCAGCAGCTCGCGCTTATTGCAGGCCAGCGCCACCATCGCCTTAGGCCACCATGAAAAATTTGACGGAAGCGGCTACCCGCAGGGCCTGGGCGGCGAGGACATCCCTTTATTTGGCCGCATCGTGGCGGTGGCCGACGTTTTTGACGCGCTGACCTCTGAGCGACCCTACAAAAAGCCCTGGCCATTAGACGAAGCGGCTGCTTATCTACGCGACCAGCGAGGCTTGCATTTCGACCCGCAGTGCGTCGATGTGTTTTTGGCCGCCTGGCCCCAGGTGCTGGCCATACGCCAAGGCTTTGCCGATGCGCCCCGTGCTCCCGCCGGCGCAAGCCCAGCGGCCTGATGGCGCGGCGCCCTGGTTGCTAGGAGGCTTAGCGCAGCACCAGCACCGGCGTGCTGCTGTGGGTGAGCACATGCTGAGTTTCACTGCCCAGTAAAAGGCGTTTGATGCCGCGCCGCCCGTGCGAGGCCATAACGATCAGGTCGCAGTCGTTTTTTTCCGCTGCGTGAATGATGGCGTGCGACACCATGTCCGACTTGCTGACCAGGGTGCGCACTTGCACGCCTTTGGCGGCAGCGGCTTTTTTGACCAGATCGAGCACCCCCTGCGCTTTGTGAATCCAAAGGGTCTCGACCCGCTTGATCTCCTGGGAGTCTGCGGCCATGCCACCTTCAAAGTAGGCGATGGGGTAGGGGGGCACCACCTGGATGGCGAGTAACTCGGCCTTGCAGGTAGCGGCTAAGCCGATCGCACTTGCTACTGCTTTTTTTGACAATTTTGAGCCATCGGTGGCGACCAGAATACGCGTGTACATAGTGTTTCCCCTTTTAAATCGGTGTAATGGGCCAAGCCTAGTGGAATGGAAAGGCAGCCAATTGATATAGATCAAGTAGCCTTGCGGTCGATCGCTGCACACTGACGCCCATGTCCGATGCGGCTTGCCATGTTTCTTTGTCCGCCGCTGATCGGGCCCTTGTGCAATCGCGCATGCCTGGCGTGTACGCAAGCCCTGCGCTAGAGGCCCTGAACGATCCCTTGGAGTGGCCGGTCTTCTCCAAGGAAGTGATGGGTTCTGGCGGCCTGTGGGAGTCGCAGGTGGTGGTGCAAGGCATGCACTGCGCCGCTTGCGCGGTGACCGTGGAGCAGCTATTGCGCCAAGTGCCCGGCGTGCGCAGCGCACGTGTCAGCGCCGCCTCGCAGCGCGCCAGCGTGATGTGGGACAGCGCGCGAGTGCTGCCGGCGCAATGGATGGGCCAGCTGCAGACCCAGGGTTATGCGCTATTGCCTGCTAACGATGCGTTTGCCATCGATAGACGTCGCACAGAGCGGCGCGCCGCTTTGTGGCGTTGGCTGGTCGCCGGTCTATGCATGATGCAGGTGATGATGTACGCCTACCCGGCCTACAGCGCTGCGCCGGGCGATCTCAGCCGGGAAATGGAGCAGTTGCTGCGCTGGGCCTCGTGGGTACTGAGCCTGCCGGTGCTGCTTTTTTCCTGCGGTCCGTTTTT
>JBBAPY010000297.1:0-3428 GCA_040400635.1 Rhodoferax sp. | reverse complement strand
ACCCACGACAAACGGATTAAAAGTCCGCTGCTCTACCAACTGAGCTAACGTCCCGTCAATAAGCTTGTGACTTACTGCCAAGCCTTAAATTATAGCCTTGTTTTTTAGCCTATCGAAGTGGCTTGGAAAGTTGGTTCAGGACCCAAGCAGCTGCACACATGCCAAAGCTGGCAGTCACTGCAACACTGGAGCCATAGCCATGGCAATTGAGGCTGTTGTCCGTTTGTTCCTGGGTGGTTGTTTGCGCCGCTAGCACTGCTTCGGGGCTGAATACGCAGTTGATTTGCATCTTATTGGGTTCGCGGGCGGCCCCATGGTATCTGCGCAAACGGTACCGCACTTTGGCTAACAGTGGGTCGTGGGTACAGCCACTCAGATCCCCCACCGTGACAAGGTGGGCGATACGCTTACCGCCCGCCGCACCTACCGTAATAAAACACTTACCTGCCTCCCGCGCCCACTGAGCCATGGCTGTCTTCGCGAGTACTTGGTCACAAGCATCGATGACGCCATCCACGTCCTGCGGTACCAGCTGGGCCCAGTTGTCGGGGCTTACAAAATCATCAATACCTTGAACTTGGCAATGTGGGTTAATCAGCGCAATACGCTGTGCCATGGCCTCAATTTTTGCAAGGCCCACGGTGTTGCTAAGGGCTTGGATTTGCCGGTTGATATTGGACTGGGCAACATGGTCCATATCGATGAGGGTGAGGCGTTCTATGCCGCTGCGGCCCAAAGCTTCAGCGGCCCAAGAACCCACACCACCGAGCCCGACTACCACCACATGCGAGCGCCGCATCTTGTCGGCCGAAGCAGCACCATAGAGTCGCTCCAGGCCGCCAAACCGTCTGGCCGGGTCCACAGGCTGACAAACATCGAGATCAGCCATAAGTACGGGGAAAAATTGGAGGCTGCAGGGCGGCTTGTTCGTACTGTGCTTACTTCATCCGCACGAGGCGCTCTTTAGCGATTTCGGCAGCCTCACTTTGCGGGAAGTTCGCCACCAGATCTTCCAATGTTTTACGGGCCAGCGGCAGGTCTTTGAGTTCGAGCTGACAGTTAGAAATGGCCAGCCAGGCCTCTGGCACGCGCGCGTAAGCGGCGCTGCGCGTAATCATTTTGCGAAAATTGACGACCGCAGCCGAGTAGTTTTTCAGCACAAACTGCGCGTTACCGAGCCAGAACAAGGCCGAATTGGCATATCCGCTTTGCGGGTAGCGACCCAGAAAATCTGCAAAAGTACTTTGCGCTACCTCGAATTCGCCACCACGAAAACTCGTCAAGGCGGCATCGAACATCCGCTTTTCACCCGCTTCTACTAAAAAATCACTGCCTTCGTGACTTACTTTGAAGGGTTCGAGCCGTTGCAAACGCTCCTCTAAGCGCTTTATGGACTCAGCCTGGCGTCTCTGCGCCTCATTCAAATCACGGCCCAATTGCTCGCCTTGGCCTCTTAACTTGGCAGCCTCGCCATTACTGGCCTCCGACTGATTTTGCAGTTCGAGCAAAGCGCGGCGCAAGTTGGCGATTTCCTCAGACTGCCGGCGTGATTCTTCCTGGAATTTTTGGTCTGTTTCGCGACGCAAGATTTCAATGCGCTGACGCAATTCCAATATCGCGCGGCGCGCCTCGTCATCATCAAATAGACCTGCCGCTGCAAAGCCCGAGCACGTGAGCAAGGCCACAGCAGCCAGCAGGCTGCGCAAGGAAAAGACGGGCATCAGGCTGTTCATTTTTACCGGATCACAATTTCAGCGCGACGGTTTTTCTCCATCGCCATTTCGCTGTCGCCGGGCGTGGCGGGCTTTTCTTTACCAAAGCTGACGGATTCCATTTGCGCTTCGGCAACACCTTGCAAAGACAGTGCTTTGCGTACCGCATCCGCGCGCTTTTGCCCCAGCGCTAGGTTGTATTCCCGGCCGCCGCGCTCGTCGGTATGTCCTTCGATGCCGATACGATGGTTTTTATTGGCCTTGAGGCTGCGTGCGTTGGCCTCTATGACTGCCTCGAATTCGGGGCGGATGGCAAAGCTGTCAAATTCGAAATAAATCGTACGTCCGCTGGCAGTGGCCAAAACATCAGCTGAAGGTGTGCCCGAGCCGCTGCTGGCGGTCTTGTCCAAGGTCGTGACCGCTGATTTTTTCTCCCCCGCCGGTGCCGTAGTCGCAGGCGTGAGCATTTTCATGGGGGTACTGGCCTGCGCCGATTTGTCCTCCACACTCGCGTCATTGAGCTTTACCGGTGAGCTACAGGCTGCCAACATTCCAACGAATACCGCCATTACGGCCCACTTATACATATAGCACTCCTTAATAAAAATCATTTGCTGAGATACCGCGTTTACGGCGCGACAAGCGGACCCCAGTCAGGTTCGCGCAAATCACCGCTTTGGCCCGCCAGACGTGCCTTCACTTTTCCGTCAATGGTGGTCGTCATCAAAGCCTCACGGCCTTGCTGCTGGGTGGCGTACATAATCATGCGTCCATTGGGAGCGAAACTAGGGTTTTCGTCTGCCATGGTGTCGGTCAGCGCTTGCACCTGGCCGGTGCTCAGGTCTTGGACATGCAACTTAAACGAACCGGAAACCCGGGAGATATAAGCCAGCCACCGTCCGTCCGGGCTGAGGGTGGGCGAAATGTTGTAGCTGCCATTAAAGGTGACCCGCTCCGCGTTGCCCCCTGTGGTCGCCATCTTGTAAATTTGGGGTGAACCGCCACGGTCACTTACAAAGTAAATCGAACGCCCATCCGCGGTAAACACCGGTTCGGTGTCTATGGCGGTCGATGCCGCCAGGCGCCTAGGCTCTGCACCAACGACACTGACATCGAGTAAAAACAGTTGCGAACCACCGTCGCGGCTCAGTGTTAACGCCAGGGTTTTGCCATCAGGCGACCATGCGGGCGCGCTATTGGATCCCTTGAAGTTAGCGACCAAACGCCGCTTGCCTGTGTCCACATCATGGATATAGACCACCGGCTTGCGTGACTCAAACGACACATAGGCCAATTGATTGCCATTGGGCGCCCAAGAGGGGGAAATAATCGGCTCAGAACTACGCAAGGCAGACTGAGCACTTTCACCATCCGAGTCTGCCACCCATAAGTTAAAGATCGCGGCGCTTTTGGTGACATAGGCGATGCGGGTGGCAAAAACACCTTTTTCGCCCGTCAGCTTTTCATAGACCGCGTCCGCGATACGGTGCGCAATGCGACGCAGCTCAGCAGCAGTGGCCGGGTGACTTTGGCCGCCAAGGTCTTGCGCACGGACACTATCCCAGAGCCGAAATCGCACTTCAAAGCGGTCGTCACCCAACCGGTTCACGCTTCCCGTAAGCAGCGCATCAGCCCCTTGCTTACGCCAAACAGCCAAATCCGGTCGGGCGTTTTCGTCCAAGACGGCACCCGCAGAATCCACGCCCCGAAACTGAC
>JBBAPY010000296.1:0-3449 GCA_040400635.1 Rhodoferax sp. | reverse complement strand
CGGCGCGCAAGTCAAAGCGTGCACCGCGACCGGCGTCATTGCTCAGTTCGGGGAATGCGTTGGACAAGCCCCCAGCGCCTACGTCGTGGATCGCCAGGATCGGATTGGCATCGGCGCCCATGAGCCAGCATTGGTTGATCACCTCTTGGGCACGTCGCTGGATTTCAGGGTTGCCGCGTTGCACCGAATCAAAGTCCAAGTCCGCCGCATTGGCGCCGGTCGCCATCGAGCTGGCGGCACTGCCGCCCATGCCGATGCGCATACCGGGTCCGCCCAATTGCACCAGCAAGCTACCCGCAGGAAACAGTTTTTTATGCGTCTGCGCCGCATCGATCACACCCAAGCCACCGGCGATCATGATGGGCTTGTGGTAACCGCGTTGCACCGTGTCTTGCACGCTGCGCGCGCTTTGTTCGAATTCTCGGAAATAGCCCAGCAAGTTCGGGCGGCCAAATTCATTGTTAAACGCGGCCCCGCCCAAGGGGCCTTCGATCATGATTTGTAAGGGGCTGGCGATGTGCGCCGGCTTGCCGTAACCACCCTGCCCGTCCCAGCGCAAGGTGGACACGGTAAAGCCGGTGAGCCCGGCTTTGGGCTTGGAGCCACGCCCGGTGGCGCCCTCGTCGCGGATCTCGCCGCCCGCGCCGGTGGAGGCGCCGGGAAATGGCGAGATGGCCGTCGGGTGGTTATGCGTTTCCACCTTCATCAATATGTGCTGCAAGGCCTCGGTTTTGATGTACTGCGGCGATTGCTGCGCGCCCTGTGCCGACGCCGGCCGCGGCGCAAAGCGCTCTACGGCCGCGCCTTCCATCACCGAGGCGTTATCCGAATACGCCACCAGCATGTGCTGCGGATGCGTTTGGTGCGTATGGCGGATCATGCCGAACATACTGCTGCTTTGGGCCTGGCCGTCGATGCTGAAGTCGGCATTGAAAATTTTGTGGCGGCAGTGTTCGCTATTGGCCTGCGCGAACATCATCAGTTCCACATCGGTGGGGTTGCGCTGCAAGCGGGTAAAGGCCTGGTGCAGGTAGTCGATCTCGTCTTCGGCCAGCGCCAGGCCAAATTGCACATTGGCCCGCTCCAGCGCAGCACGCCCGCCACTGAGCACATCGCAATAGTCCATGGGTGCGGCCGGCAAAGCCTGGAACAAGCGGGCGGCATGCGCGCGCGCGCGCCAGACGCTTTCGGTCATGTGGTCATGCAAGCAGGCTGCGACGGCTTGTTCCTGGGCTTCGTTCAAGCTGCCGGATTGGCCCAACCAGGATTTGATATGCAAGCGGTATTCGACCGCGCGCTCGATACGGCGTACGGCAAAACCGCAGTTGTGGGCAATGTCTGTGGCCTTGGATGCCCAGGGCGACAAAGTGCCCAGGCGGGGGGAAACCAGCAAAACCTCGCCGCCTTGACGCTGGGACGCGGGCTCGCCATAGGTAAGCAAGGCGCCCAAGCGGTCCTGTAAACCGGCTTGCGGCACGCTGTCGGTCGCGACCCAATGCACATAGCGGGCGTCAAGCGCGCTAATTTTGTCGTGAACTCGCTGTAATTGCGCCAGTAATTGCTGGTTGCGAAAAGGGCTGAGGGCGTTGCCGCCTTCGAATGTGCTGATGTGGAGCGTCACGGTGCAAGGGCCGGCTAGAGGGAATGGGCAATTTTAACGGGCCATAGGCCCGCGTCCTACGGCCGCGCGATGTGAAACGGCACGCAGTAGGCGCCTTTGAATCCAGGTGCTCGCCAAAAAGCAAGGTATCTCTACAATCCCAATTACCACATCAGGCCGATTCAAGGGGGACCTAGCGTGCAAATTTGCAAATTTCCGGCACTTCTCTTCCAGCGTATCTTTATGCTGGCAGTTGTGCTGATGCTCGGCGCCTGCGCCAGCACGCCGCCGGGCCAGCCCGCCGCGGCGGCTGTGGTGGGCCTGTCAACGCAGTTAGACCGCACCGAATCGGAGCTAGCAACCAGCGACCCGAGCCGGCGCACCCTGGTCTTGGTGGCTGCCGCACTGCACTCGCAGTCCACTGCGTTTCAAAGCGACGTGCTCGCGGTGCAAAAGCGCCTGGCTGGATTTGGCACGCCGATGCACAGTATTATTTTGAGCAATCCGCATAAAGACCAAGCCACCCTGTTCCCGGCAGCGACACAACAGAACTTAGGCGAAGTCTTCACCCGTGTGGGCGCATGGTCCGACAAATACCCACTGACCGTCGTCGTGCTAATTAGCAGTCACGGCAACGTGGACCAATTGGCGATCGACATCGCGGGCCAGGCCCATCCACCTATCCGCGCGTCGGTGCTAGCGAGCTGGCTGCGCCGCATCAACCCCGCCGCGCCCACCGCCGTACTCTTGTCGGCTTGCCATTCGGGCTCGTTTGTCCCGGCGCTGGGGGATAGCTCCCGCGTGCTGCTTACGGCCAGCGCTGCCGACCGCAGTTCTTTCGGGTGCAGCCCCAAATCGACCAATACCTGGTTCATCGAAAGCCTGCTGGCGCAAGGTCTACGTCCAGAACTCAGCTGGAGGGAATCCTATTTGCGCACCGTCCAGCGCGTACAAGCTAAAGAAAAGGAAATGAAACTCGTCCCCTCACTACCCCAGGCCAGCATTCCTGAAGCCTTGGCGAACATGCCGCTGGGTGACTGGTTACGCGGCGCTAAACCCTAGCCTTGGCGCAATGGGGGGCGGCAAGTAAACTGGGGTTTTTCAACGCCTTGCGAACTGCGCCATGACCGATAAAACCATTCCCATCCTGCCCATCAACCGCCGCAGCGCCAATATCACCGAGGGCAAATCACGGGCGCCCAACCGGTCTATGTACTACGCCATGGGCTACCAGGAGAGCGACTTCAAGAAACCCATGGTCGGCGTGGCTAACGGCCACAGCACCATCACCCCGTGCAACAGCGGTTTGCAAAAACTGGCCGATGCGGCAATCGCCGGCATCGAGGAGGCCGGCGGCAATGCCCAGGTGTTTGGCACGCCCACCATCTCGGACGGTATGGCCATGGGCACCGAAGGCATGAAATATTCCCTGGTCAGCCGCGAAGTGATTTCCGATTGCATCGAGACCTGCGTGCAAGGCCAGTGGATGGACGGCGTGGTGGTCATTGGCGGTTGTGACAAAAACATGCCAGGCGGCTTGATGGGCATGCTGCGTGCCAACGTACCGGCAATTTACGTCTATGGCGGCACGATTCTGCCTGGCAGCTACAAAGGCCAAGACCTCAATATCGTCAGTGTGTTTGAGGCTGTCGGCCAGAACGCGGCGGGCAATTTAAGTGACTTTGACCTGCACGAGATCGAGCAACGCGCCATACCCGGCCCCGGCTCGTGCGGCGGCATGTACACCGCCAACACCATGTCCAGTGCCTTCGAGGCCCTGGGCATTTCGCTGATCTACTCCAGCACCATGGCCAACCCGAACGATGAGAAGCTCAACTCGGCCAAGGCC
>JBBAPY010000295.1:0-3454 GCA_040400635.1 Rhodoferax sp. | reverse complement strand
CAGCTGTGGCCCGTCCACAGATCTGCCAGGGAAACCGGCGCTACCCGTACAGGGATATGGCCATTTCTTGCCCGCAGTGCCCGGCACACAGGGCTTGCAATGGCTAGCCGGCGCTGGCTTTGAAGCCGACCAAAGTGGCAGCCAAGCGGATTGCCATCAGGCTAACCTGGCGCGTGCTGCGCAATTGCTGCCTGACCTGGCTGGCGTATTACAAGCCCAATACCGAGCCGGGCAGCTGGGCCTGTGGCGCGGGCAACGCTGCATTTCGCACGACCGCTTGCCACTGGTGGGGCCGGCAACGACCAGCGCAGAAAACGGCTTGTGGATGTGCCTGGCCATGGGCGCACGCGGGTTGACGTTTGCAGCCCTGTGCGCCCAATTGCTGACAGCGCGCCTCATGGCTGAGCCCTTGCCCTTGCCCCGGCGTTTGGCGCGCCTACTTGATGTGCAGCGCTTGCAAGGCCGGGGAAGCTAAAGCTGCGATCAGCGGTTTTTCAGATAAGGTTTGCCTAAAGCCGCAGGTGCCACGGCACGGCCTACAAAACCGGCCAGCAACACCACGGTCATTAGGTAAGGCAGCGCCTGAATGGCTTGCACCGGGACGGCGCCGATACCGGGGATGTCCGCGCCTTGCAGGCGCATGGCAATCGCATCTAACAAGCCAAACAGCAGGCAGGCGCCCAATGTAGCCCAGGGTTTCCAGCGCCCGAAGATCAAGGCCGCCAGCGCCATAAAGCCGCGTCCGGCAGTCATGTGCGGGGAAAAATTTGCGCTTTGCGCCAGCACCAAATAGCTTCCGGCTAATCCGCACAAAAGCCCATTGATAGCCAAAGCCGTGTAGCGCAGCCGCAGCACCGACACGCCAGCCGCATCGACCATTTGCGGGTTCTCGCCAACGGCGCGCAAACGCAGGCCAAAACGGGTGCGGTACAGCACATACCAGGCTAAGGGCACCAACGCATAGGTGAAATACACCAGCAGGTTGTGGCCCAGCAGCGCCTGGCCGATCACCGGCCCCCACCAGGGCAGCGGCTGCACTGCCTGCACCAGCCATTGCCAATGCGCCTGCACACGCACATCCACCGACAGCGGCGGCGTTTGCCCGCCTTGCGCAAACCAGGCGATACCCAGCACCACCGTCAGCCCAGCGGCGATGATATTGATCGCCACACCGGACACCACCTGGTCGCCCGGGTAGCTGACGCAAGCCAAAGCATGCAAGGACGAAAGCAACACGCCCACCGCCATGGCGGCAATCAGCGCCAGCGTGGTCGAGCCGCTAACAGCCCCCACCGCGCCCGCAGCAAAAGCGGCAAACAGCATCTTGCCTTCCAGCCCGATATCCACCACCCCCGAGCGCTCGGAAAACAAACCGGCCAGCGCACACAAGACCAAGGGCGTGGCCAGGCGAACAGCCGAAGCCAGCACGGAGGCTACCAGTGTCTCATCCATGCTTTGCTCCCTGCAAGCTCAGTGCGCGCAACAGCGCGGCCAGCGGCCTGGCCACCACATAGCTCATGGCCCCGGAAAAAAGCACCACAAAACCTTGCAGCATGACCACCATATCGCGGCTGAAGCCTGGCACATCAAAAGCCACCTCGGCACCGCCTTGAAACAGCGCGCCAAACAAAACACTGGCCAGCACCACACCCACCGGATGGTTACGACCCATCAGGGCTACGGCGATGCCGGTAAAGCCGGCGCCGCCGACAAACTCCATCACTAATTTGCCGCTTACCCCGGCCACTTCATTCATGCCTACCATGCCTGCTAAAGCACCACTGATCGCCATAGCCAACACAATGTGCCGGCGCGGCCGGATGCCGGCATAGGCTGCCGCCCCAGGGCTGGAGCCTACGGCCCGCAGCCGGTAGCCGCTGCGGCTGTGCCAAAGGAAAAAATACACCGCCACGCAGGCCAGCAAAGCCAAGAGCAAGCTGGCGTTCAATGGCGAGCCGGGCCAATCGACTCCGATCCATCCCAGCAGTTCGCGCGCCGGCATCAGATGCGCTGAGGGTGCAAAGGCCGCGCTTTCGATAGCCACATTGCCCGGTGCACGCAAATGGTTGACTAGCAAATACACCAGCAAAGTACTGGCCAGGAAATTGAACATGATGGTGGTAATCACCACATGGCTACCCCGGTAGGCCTGCAGATAGCCTGGAATCGCGGCCCAGGCCATGCCAAACAGCGCACCGCATAACAGCATCAATGGCAGCATGGCCCAAGCAGGCAAAACCGGCGATAGCCATAGCGCCACCAAGGCGCTGCCCAAGCCGCCCAAAGTAGCCTGACCTTCGCCGCCGATATTGAACAAACCCGCATGAAAAGCCACAGCCACGGCCAGGCCGGTGAAAATAAAACTGGTGGCGTAATACAAGGTGTAGCTCAGGCCGCGCGCCGTGCCGAAAGCGCCTTGCACCAGTGCCGCCAACACTTGCGATGGACTTTGCCCGACCAGCGCCACTACGACGCCGGCCACCAACAAGGCGATAGCCAGGCAGACCATGGGCAGCAGACCGACATCAGCCCAGCGCGGCAAGGCTGTCGCCTGGCTCATGTGGCAGCTCCGGCCATCAACAAACCCAGACGCTCTTCGCTGCAATCGGCAATATCGAGCGCGCCGCTCATGCGGCCCTGGACCATCACCAGTACCCGGTCTGACAAAGCCAAAATCTCATCGAGCTCGCTGGAGACCAGCAGCACGGCGCAACCGGCATCGCGCATGGCGCGCAACTGGGAATAAATAAATTCAATCGCACCTATGTCCACGCCGCGGGTGGGCTGGCCTACCAGCAAAACACGCGGCGCTTGCCCCAGCTCTCGGGCCAGCACCAATTTCTGCTGGTTGCCCCCGGAAAATTTTCGGCTGCCCAGCGCCGCTTTGCGCGGACGCACGTCAAAACGTTCCATCATGTCGGTCGTCGCCTCGCGCATGGCTCCTGCGCGCATCCAGCCCCATCGGCAAAACTGGGAAAGGTGTTCATACCCTAAGACCGCAGACTCCCAGGCCTGAAAGTCCATCACCAAGGCACGCGCTTGGCGGTCTTCGGGCACATGGGCCAGGCCGATAGCGCGCGCGGTAAATGGGTCTAGCCACGCAGCGCTCGCAAACTGCCGCCCCAGCACTTCCATGCTGCCGCTATCCGGCGCAGCCAGGCCCGACAAAACATCGAGTAATTCGCTTTGCCCATTGCCCGAGACACCTGCGATGCCGACGATTTCACCCGCACGCAATTGCAGCCCCACCCCCGCCAACCGCTGAACACCGTTGCCGTCACGCAAGTGCAAGCCCTGGGCTAATAAAACCGGCGTCACATCGCGCTGCGGTGCAGGCACCACAGGCGGCCGGTCCAACTGCACTTTGCGCCCCACCATGGCTTGCGCCAGCGACTGCACGCTAGCGCGCGCAATCGGCATAGCATCCACCACGCGCCCGGCGCGCATCACGGTT
>JBBAPY010000294.1:0-3480 GCA_040400635.1 Rhodoferax sp. | reverse complement strand
AGGTGGGGTCTTTCCCAAAGAAATAATAGGAAGCCGTATTGGCCATTTCGATGGTGCCGTTACCGACTCCGTCCAGCACGCCAAAGGCGGGCATTAATTCGCCGGCAGCATGGGTGCTGATGGTGAACTTACCGCCGCTCAACTCGCCCACTTTTTTCGCAAACACGTCGCAGACACCAAACAAGGTATCCAGCGCTTTGGGGAAGCTGGAAGCACAGCGCCAGCGCAAAGTCGCCTGTGCATGTACGGCCGGTGCGGCGCCTGCGGCCAACACGCCTGCGATGCCAGCGTTTTTAATAATTGAACGACGATCCATAGTTAACTCCATTGAAGGGTGAAAGAAATTCAGGCCATAAGCCGACCATACGCCAGCACACTGCCCGCCAACACGCCCAAGCGCGATTGTAGGAAGGCTTTAGGCCGCTTTAGGCCGCTTTGGACAGGGGTTTTCCCTTGGAAACCTGCGCTAAATGCCCTGCAAAGCGCAAGTGAATAGACGCTTCGATGCCCGCCGCGTCCAAGCCATGCATGGACATGAGCTTGGCCGGGTCGCCGTGTTCGATAAAGATGTCGGGCAAACCCAGGCTGAGCACAGGGAGCACCACGCCTGCCGCTTGCAAGGCTTCTTGCACCGCGCTACCGGCCCCCGCCATCACGGCAGCATCTTCCACTGTGACGATGGCCGCGTGGCTCCGAGCCACTTGCAAAAGCAATTCCGTGTCCAGGGGCTTGGCCCAGCGCATATTGATCACGCTGAGGCCCAATTTTTCGCCTACGGCCAGCGCAGGGTAAAGCAAAGTACCAAAAGCCAGAATGGCAATTTGCTCCCCTTGCAGCCGCATTTCTCCCTTACCGAAAGGCAGGCCCGCTAACGAAGCCTGTACCGGAACACCGGCACCTGCACCGCGCGGGTAGCGCACGGCCACCGGGTGGTTTTGCTCGAAAGCGGAGCTGAGCAATTGGCGGCATTCATTTTCATCCGCCGGGCAGGCAATACCCATATTGGGTATGCAGCGCAGGTAGGCGATGTCATAGTTACCCGCGTGGGTGGCGCCATCGGCCCCAACCAGACCAGCGCGGTCCAGCGCAAAAACTACTGGGAGGTTTTGAATCGCTACATCGTGGATCAGCTGGTCGTAGGCACGTTGCAAGAAAGTGGAATAAATAGCCACCACAGGCTTGAGGCCCTCGGTGGCCAGCCCGGCGGCAAAAGTAACCGAGTGCTGCTCGGCAATACCCACGTCGAAATAGCGCTGGGGAAAACGCTTTTCAAACTCTACCAGGCCCGAACCCTCGCGCATGGCCGGGGTAATCCCCACCAAGCGTTCGTCCTGCGCGGCCATATCGCACAGCCAGTTACCGAATACCTGGGTGAAGGTGGTTTTAGGCGCTACCGAGGGTTTTTGAATACCAATCGAAGGGTCGAATTTGCTTGGCCCGTGGTAGGCAATCGGGTCGGCCTCGGCCATTTGGTAGCCCTGCCCTTTACGGGTAACGACATGCAAAAACTGTGGGCCGGTCAGGTGCTTGATGTTCTCCAGCGTGGGAATCAGGGAGTCCAGGTCATGGCCATCGATGGGGCCTATGTAATTAAAGCCGAATTGCTCAAACAAGGTGGCCGGCACGACCATGCCTTTGGCGTGTTCTTCAATGCGCTTGGCCAGCTCGAACAAGGTGGGCGCGCCTTTGAGAACGCTTTTGCCTACGCTTTTGGCCTTGGCATAAAACTGCCCGCTCATCAGTTGCGCCAAATAGCGGTTGAGTGCGCCCACTGGTGGGCTGATGCTCATTTCGTTGTCGTTGAGGATAACCAGTAGCCGGCAATCTTCCACACCGGCATGGTTCATGGCCTCAAACGCCATGCCCGCCGTCAGGGCGCCGTCGCCGATCACGGCTACCGAATAGCGTTTATCGCCCTTGATCTTAGCCGCCATGGCCATACCCAGGGCGGCAGAAATCGAGGTGCTGGAATGCGCGGTGCCAAAGGTGTCGTATTCGCTTTCCGCCCGCTGCGGAAAGCCGCTCAGGCCGCCTAACTGGCGCAGGCTAGACATGCGGTCACGCCGCCCGGTCAGGATTTTGTGCGGGTAGGTCTGGTGGCCCACGTCCCAAACAAAACGGTCGCGCGGGGTGTCAAACACATAGTGCATGGCGATGCTGAGTTCAACGGTGCCTAGGTTGGAGCTGAGGTGCCCGCCGGTTTGCGCGACGCTGTGCAGCAAGTAGCTGCGCAGCTCGTCGGCCACGCGGGGCAGATCGGAGCGCGGCAAGCGGCGCAGGTCCTGCGGACTGTTGATCTGCGGCAGCAAGGCTGTCGTGGGCTTGGCTTTATCTGGCATAAGGGTCAAATCGATTTAAAAGTGTCAGCTTACGCATACAGGGGGCTTAGGCTATCCGGTTTTACGCCAATGGTAAAGCTTTCAGTGGACACGGTGTATGACCATGTCAGCCAGCGCGGCCAGCGCAGCGGTGTTGGGCAGGCCGCTGCCCTGCAGTGCGGCATGCGCCTGCCCGGCCAAAGTGGCGGCATAGGCGCGGCTGCGCTCCAGCCCCATCAGCGCAACATAGGTGGGTTTGTCGTTGTCAGCATCCTTGCCTGCCGTCTTTCCCAGGGTGGCCGAATCGGCGGTGACATCCAGCACATCGTCCACCACCTGGAAGGCCAGACCAATAGCTTGCCCGAAAGCCTCCAAAGCTTGCAAGGCCGCACTCGTTGCCGGGGCGCAGGCCGCGCCCATCATCACACTGGCCTGCAATAAAGCGCCGGTTTTAAGCTGGTGCATATGGCGCAGGCTGTCCTCGGAAAGTGCCTGGCCGACGCTGGACAGGTCAATCGACTGTCCGCCGGCCATGCCCACCCGCCCCGAGGCGCGCGCCAAAATGCCGCACAAGCGCGCCTGCACCGCGGGGTCCACGCTACCGTCCAGGGGTGTCAGCACCTCGAAAGCCAGGGTTTGCAAAGCGTCGCCGGCCAAGAGCGCACCAGCTTGCCCAAACTGCACATGCACCGTGGGTTTGCCACGGCGCAGCACATCGTTGTCCATGCACGGCATGTCGTCGTGCACCAGGGAATAAGCATGTATCAGCTCCACGGCGCAGGCCGCCCGCATAGGCGCTGAATCCGCGCCGGATGTGGGTGCGCTACAGACCGCCTCAAAAGCGGCCCACACCAGTAGGGGCCGCAGGCGCTTGCCGCCGTCCAGCACGGCATAGCGCATGGCATGGTGCAAATCGGCTGGGGTGGCCCAGTCGCTGCCGGGCGGGGCGTGGGGGCTTAGCAGCGCGTCCAATGCGTTTTCTACCTGGCGCAAGTGCTGCGCCATCCACGGCTCCAGAGAAAACGCCATAGGCCTTAACCGCCCTTCCAGGGTTTGATAGCGCCTTGGTCCAAGACCTTGATCTGGTCTTCCACTGCCTGCAAGCGTTCGCGGCAGACTTGCAGCAACTCGGCACCGCGCTGGTAGCCCGAAAGCAACTGGT
>JBBAPY010000293.1:0-3488 GCA_040400635.1 Rhodoferax sp. | reverse complement strand
CCCGAAATCACCGACGACGGCAAGCTTTACACCTTCAAGGTCCGCAAAGGTCTGTACTTTTCGGCCGACCCCGCCTTCAAAGGCCAAAAGCGCGAGCTGACGGCGCAGGACTTTGTCTACACCTTGCTGCGCCATATTGATCCAAAAAACAAGTCACCCCGAGTAGCGGACCTGGAAGACAAGATTGAGGGCTTTGCAGCTGCCCGCCGCCAGGCCGCCAAAGAGGGCATGAATTACGAGCAGCGCCACCCCGGCATTTATGCCAGCGACCGCTACACCCTGCACATCCGACTGACACGGGCTGACCGCAACTTCCTCACTTTGCTCACCAGCCCCTACGCCGGTGGCATGGCGCGCGAGGTGGTAGAGGCCTACGGGCCCGAGGGCATCATGGCGCATCCCGTGGGCACCGGGCCCTATGTGCTCGATAGCTGGGTGCGTGGCTCCAAGATCACGCTACGCGCCAACCCGACTTACCCTGGCTTTACCTGGGACTTCAAACCTGACCCGCAGCACGCGCAGGACATGGCCATTGCCACTCGCCTGCAGGGGCGCAGCATGCCCCAGATCGGACGGGTGGAGATCAGCATCATTGAAGAACCCCAGTCCATGTGGCTGGCCTTTAGCGGCAAGGAAATCGACATCGTCACCGTTCCCGCCAGCTTTATAGAAAAAGCGCTCGGCCGCGATAACCATTTGCTGCCCTCCCTGAGCAGCACGGGTGTACAGATGTACCGCGCCGTCGAGGCCGACATCACCTACCAGTTTTTCAATATGCGCGACCCGGTTATTGGCGGCTACACACCCGAGAAAATCGCGCTGCGCCGGGCCATTATCTTGGGCTATGACGTGGACGAGGAAATCCGTGTGATCCGCAAAGGCCAGGCCATCCGGGCGCAGCAAATGGTCTCGCCGGTGATACCGGGGCACGACCCCGACTACCGCAGCATCGTGCGCTTTAGTCCGCTGCAGGCCAATGCGCTGCTGGACCAGTTCGGCTACAAAAAAGATTCACGTGGCTACCGCATGCACCCTGACGGTAAGCCACTGGTTTTCACCATGCATTCGTCGACCTCCTCGGTCGACCGCGAGCGTGATGAGCTGTGGAAGAAATCTATGGACCGGCTGGGCATCCGCCTGCAGGTGAAAAAAGACAAGTTCGCCGAGATGCTCAAGCAGGGCAAAACCTGCTCCCTTTCGTCCTGGGGCCTGGGCTGGATTGGTGCCTCGGAAGCCGAATTTGTCATGGGGCTTTTGTCCTCCAAATTTATCGGACAAAACAATTACGCCTGCTTTGAAAACGCAGAGTATGACCAAGAGTTTGAACGCCTCAAGCGCTTGCCTGACGGACCGGAGCGCACACAAGTGCTGCGTAATTTGTACCGCATCATGGAGGTCTATGGTGCACTCGGTCTGAGTTCAACCCGGATTTCCACCCGCCTGAGCCAGGCCCACGTGGAGGGCTACCGCCAGCACCCCTTGGTGACCAACGGCTGGCAGTTCATGGACATTCGCCCTACCGCGGGCGGGGAGAAATAAGTATGCACGCCTACGTCGCACGGCGCCTGTGGCAAATGCTGCCCACCATGGCAGGGGTCATCTTGCTGGTGTTTTTCTTGTTCAACTGGGTGGGTGGCGATCCGGCCTATGTGCTGGCCGGGCTGATGTCCAACCAGGAGCAAATCGACAGCATCCGCACCGCGCTGGGGCTGAACGAACCCCTGTATGTGCAGCTTTGGATTTTTATCAAACAAGTAGCCACATTCGACTTTGGCGCCAGCTGGACCACGGGCGAGCCGGTGGCGCAGCTGTTTGCCTCGCGCTTACCGGCCTCGCTGACCCTGATGCTGCCCTTGCTGGTCATCGAGACCGTGGTCTGCCTGGTGCTGGCGGTGGGCTTGTCCTGGGTGCGCGGCTCGCGCCTGGACCGGGGCGTGATGGTGTTTTTCACGCTCTTGATGTCGGTGAGTATTTTGGTCTTCATCATCGTGGGCCAGTACCTGCTGGCCTACCGATGGGGCCTTTTCCCGGTGCAAGGCTGGGGCGACGGCCTGTGGAAAAACCTCAGCACCTACGCGCCTTTGCCGATTTTGCTCGGCCTGCTGGTGGGCGTGGCGCCGCATACCCGCTTGTTTCGCACCTTTGTGCTCGACGAGGTGGACCAGGACTATGTGCGCACGGCCCGCGCCAAAGGCCTGTCCGAGGCGCGGGTGATGTTTGTGCATGTGCTGCGCAATGCGCTGATTCCGGTCATTACCTTTGTCATTTCCAACATTCCTGGCCTGCTGTTAGGGGCCTTTTTGCTTGAGCGGTTTTTCGGCATACCTGGCGTCGGCCGTGAGATTATTTTGGCGGTAGAACGCAGTGATTTTCCGGTGATCAAAGCAGTCACGGTGTATGTTGCTTTGGCCACCATGGTGTTTAACCTGATGGGAGACTTGCTCTACCGTTTGACCGATCCGCGCGTGCAGTTGCGCTAAAGAGCCGC
The DNA here is from genome assembly GCA_040400635.1 of Rhodoferax sp. Taxonomy (GTDB): domain Bacteria; phylum Pseudomonadota; class Gammaproteobacteria; order Burkholderiales; family Burkholderiaceae_C; genus Allorhodoferax. The sequence goes on along the minus strand of JBBAPY010000293.1, from coordinate 1,000 downwards.
CATGACACTTTCCCCACACTCCGACAACTCTGTTCAAGCCAGCCCCGGCGCCTGGCGTTTAGCCTGGCAACGCTTTAGTGCCGACCGCATCGGTGTGTGGAGCGCCTGCACCGTGCTGTGTTTTTTACTCCTGGTCGCGTTAACGGCCACGGGCCTTGTTGCAGCCGACTGGGAAAAGGAGGTGGCCATCGGCCACGCCCCGCCAAGTTGGGCGACTGGCGCAAGCAGTGAGGGCGGTGGCCCATCACAGCTGCTGCCAGACGTGCTCGACTACACACCCAGCCATACCGATGTGCTCGACCCGATTGCTAAAGAGTGGGCGCAGGCGCAGATGGCCGTCAAGCCAGCTGGCGAAAAGCCCGACGTACTGGCCACGCACCTTCCCATGGGGGCCGACAAATGGGGACGCGATGTGCTGAGCAAAACCATCAAAGGCGCCGAGACGAGTGTGCTGGTCGGCCTGGCTGCGGCGCTGGTCGCCACGGTGGTGGGTGCTTTGCTGGGCGCAGTTTCAGGCTGGTTTGGCGGCTGGGTCGATGACCTGAGCAATTGGCTGTACAACGTGTTTCACGCCATCCCCGGCATTTTGCTGATTTTGGCGATTGCGGCGGTGCTCAATACCAAGGGCAGCGCGGCCGTGGTGGTGATCCTGGGCTCGACCGGCTGGACCGGCATGTACCGCCTGATGCGCGGTGAGTTTATGAAGCACCGCGAGCGCGAGTACGTGCGCGCTGCCGATGCCATTGGCGCCTCCAATATGCGGCGCATGTTTGTGCACATCCTGCCCAACGTCAGCCATGTAATCTTGGTGCAGTACTCGCTATTAACGGTGGCCTGTATCAAGGCCGAGGTGATCTTGTCCTACCTGGGCTTTGGTGTGCCGGTGGACGGCGTCTCCTGGGGCACCATGCTGACCGAGGCGCAAAACGATTTGTTGGTCGGCATTTGGTGGCAGCTGCTTTGCGCCACGCTGGCCATGTCTTTGTTTGTCACCGCCCTG
>JBBAPY010000292.1:0-3546 GCA_040400635.1 Rhodoferax sp. | reverse complement strand
GGCCAATAAAGCTTTACTCGCCGAACATGGGAACGAAATTTTCTCTGCGGCCCAAAAAAATGGCGTGATGGTCGCGTTTGAAGGTGCTGTGGCCGTCAGCATTCCCATTATCAAAGCCTTGCGGGAGGGCTTATCTGGCAATCGCATTGAATGGGTCGCTGGCATTATCAATGGCACTACCAACTTCATTTTGAGCGAAATGCGTGACAAAGGACTGGGATTTGAGGAGGCATTGGCCCAAGCCCAAGCCTTAGGTTATGCCGAAGCGGACCCTGGTTTTGATATCGAAGGCTTCGATGCTGCGCACAAGGCAACCATCTTGGCTTCGGTCGCTTTTGGCATACCGATCCAATACCGCCAAGACCATGTGGAGGGCATCACCCGTTTGGCTGCTACTGATATTAGTTATGCGTTTCAAATGGGCTATCGGATTAAGTTATTGGGTATCGCAAAAAAGACGGCGCTTGGCGTTGAGTTGCGTGTGCACCCGACCTTAATACCTTCCAGGCGTTTATTGGCAAACGTAGAAGGCTCCATGAATGGGATCATGGTGAAAAGTGATGCCGCAGGTATCACCATGTACTACGGCGCCGGTGCGGGAGCCGAGCAGACCGGCAGCGCGGTCATCGCCGACCTGGTTGATGTGACGCGCTTGCACACGGCAGATGCCGCCCAGCGCGTACCGCATCTGGCTTTTCAGCCTGATGCGATGAGTGACTTGCCCATTCTGCCCATGAGCCAAGTAGTGACCAGCTACTACCTGCGCTTACGGGTGGCCGACCAGGCCGGGGTGCTCGCCAAGGTGACGGGTATATTGGCCGATGCCGATATTAGTATTGACGCTGTGCTGCAGCGCGAAGCTGACGAAATTGATGGTGCTAGTGCCAGCCAAACCGACTTGATCATCCTGACGCATGACTGTCAGGAAGCGCGCATGGATGCCGCACTGGCACTCATGCAGGCGCTACCTACCGTGCTGCAAAACATAGTGCGTATCCGCAAGGAAGAGTTAGCCTGATGCAATACATCTCGACGCGTGCCGCGCAGGGTCAGGCGCAGCCCAAACGCTTTTGCGAAATCTTGCTTGAAGGCCTCGCGCCGGATGGCGGCTTGTACCTGCCCACACACTATCCGCAGGTCAGTAGCGAGGCCTTGATGCGTTGGCGCACCCTGCCTTATGCAGACCTGGCTTTTGAAATTTTGTCTCTGTATGTGGACGATATTCCAGAGGCTGATTTGCGCACTTTGTGTCGCAAAACTTATACCGCTGAGGTCTTTGGCACCGAAGCGATTGTGCCGCTCAAGCGCCTTGAAGAGGGTCTGTACCTGCAGGCGCTGTCCAACGGTCCGACGCTGGCTTTCAAAGACATGGCCATGCAGTTGCTGGGAAATTTGTTTGAATACGAATTGGCGCGCCGTGGCGACGAGCTCAATATTTTCGGCGCCACCAGTGGCGATACGGGAAGCGCGGCGGAGTATGCGATGCGCGGTAAAAAAGGCGTGCGCGTGTTCATGACCAGCCCGGATGGGCGCATGAGTCCGTTTCAACAGGCGCAGATGTTCAGCTTGCTGGACGACAACATCCACAACATAGCCATTCGTGGCGTGTTTGATGATTGCCAGGATCTGGTGAAAGCGGTCTCTAATGACCTGGCCTTCAAACAACGCTACAAAATCGGCACCGTCAATTCGATCAACTGGGCGCGTCTGATGGCGCAAGTGGTGTATTACTTTGCCGGCTATTTTCAGGCCACCTCGAGCAGCACCGAGCGCGTTTCCTTTTGTGTGCCCAGCGGCAACTTCGGCAATGTGTGCGCCGGCCATGTGGCCCGTATGATGGGCCTTCCCATCGAAAAGCTAGTGGTTGCCACCAACGAAAACGACGTGCTCGACGAGTTTTTCCGCACGGGCGCTTACCGCGTCAGGGGGAGTGCGGACACGCATGAAACGTCAAGCCCGTCCATGGACATTTCCAAGGCCAGTAATTTTGAGCGCTTTGTATTCGACTTGCTAGGGCGGGATGCCGCGCGCGTGGCAGACTTGTTCGGCGCCGGGCTAAAGCGAGATGGGGCTTTCGATTTGCACGCCGATGCGTTGTTTTCTCAAGCTGCAGACGTTTACGGTTTTGTCAGCGGCAAAAGCACACATGCCGACCGCATCGCGACCATACGCGACACCTGGCAGCGCTATGGTGTGATGGTAGATACCCATACCGCCGACGGCCTCAAAGTCGCGCAGCAATACCGCCAAGCGGATATTCCCATGGTGGTGCTCGAAACCGCATTGCCCATCAAATTCGCGTCCACCATTGTCCAGGCTTTGGGCCGCGAGCCCGATCGTCCGGCCAAGTTTGTCGGCATTGAAGACCTGCCCAAGCGCGTACAGGTGATGGATGCAGACGTGCAGGCGATCAAAGCCTATATCACCGCGGCTTGCGCCTGAACCGCCCGCATGTCCTCGCCGCCCCGCAGCCCGCTCTTGCCGCTTGAAACAGCCCTGGCGCAATTGCTTGCGACTTTGGACGACAAGCCAGTGCGCTCAGAAATGCTGAGCACCCTGCAGGCCGATGGCCGGGTACTGGCGCAGGATGTGGTGTCAAACCTGGAAGTGCCGCCGCAGGACAACAGCTCCATGGACGGTTACGCTTTGCGCTGCTCCGATATTGCGCCGGGGCGTGCATTGCCTGTCTCCCAACGTATACCGGCTGGCAGCCAGGGCGCACCGCTGCAAGCGGGTACGGTAGCTCGGATATTCACCGGCGCGCCGATTCCTTTGGGCGCTGATGCAGTGGTCATGCAAGAGGATTGTCAGGAAGTGCAGGGCACGGACGCATCTGAACCACAGATAAATGTCCGGACCCTGCCCCAGGCCGGGCAGTGGATACGCCGCCGCGGCGAGGACGTTAGCCTCGGCGCCACGGTTTTACAGTCCGGTTTACGCCTGGGTCCGGCTGCGTTGGGCATGGCCGCTAGCGTGGGCTTGGCGCAGTTGCAAGTCGCTTGCAAGCCACGCGTGGCTTTGTTTTCCACCGGCGACGAATTGGTGATGCCAGGCTCGATGGCGCCGCAGGACATGCCGCCCGGAGCCATCTACAACTCCAACCGTTTTTTCCTGGCCGCCTTGCTGCGCCGCATGGAATGCGAAGTAACGGATCGGGGCATCGTGCCGGACCGATTAGACGCTACGGTACAGGCTTTATATGATGCGGCGCAGGCGCATGATGTCGTGCTGACCAGCGGTGGGGTTTCGGTAGGCGAAGAAGACCATATCAAGCCGGCAGTGCAGCAACTGGGCCGCTTAGATCTTTGGCAAATAGCCATCAAGCCAGGCAAACCCTTTGCGCATGGCCGTGTGGGGGCGGCGCACTTTATCGGTCTGCCAGGCAATCCGGTGTCCAGCTTTGTCACCTTTTTACTGCTGGTGCGCCCGTTTTTGCTGCATATGCAAGGGGCGCAGCATGTGGCATTGCCGGCCCAACTATTGCGCGCCGACTTTGATTGGCCGCGTGCAGACCGGCGCCAGGAATTTTTGCGCGTCAGGCGCAAT
>JBBAPY010000291.1:0-3555 GCA_040400635.1 Rhodoferax sp. | reverse complement strand
CCCCTGCCCGACCTGAACAGCTTGCCGGCCGACATCCAAGAAAAAATTCTGGAAGTGCAAGAGAAATCCGGCTTTATTCCCCATGTGTTTCTGGCGCTGGCGCGCCGTCCGGCAGAGTGGCGGGCGTTTTTCGCCTACCACGATGCGCTGATGCTGCGCGAAGGCTCCAGCCTCAGCAAAGGCGATCGCGAGATGATCATCACCGCCACCAGCGCGGCCAACCAGTGCCTGTACTGCGTAGTGGCGCACGGCGCACTTTTACGCATCTACGAAAAAAAGCCACTGCTGGCCGACCAGGTGGCGACCAATTACCGCAAGGCCGACATCACGCCGCGCCAGCGGGCCATGCTGGACTTTGCGATGCAAGTCTGCCAAGCCAGCCACACGGTGGAGGACGCCGACTTTGACGCATTGCATGCGCATGGTTTTGACGATGAGGACATCTGGGACATCGCCGGCATCACCGCCTTTTTCGGCCTGTCCAACCGGGTCGCCAATGTGAGCGGCATGATGCCCAACCCCGAGTTCTATACCCTGGGACGCCTGCCGCGCCAAAAATAGAACGCAATTTGCTCGAGCAATCCATGCAGGCACTGCGTTTGAAATCCGGCAGCCGCGCGACGCCTTTGCCGGTTTCGCCTTGCACATTAAGCGCAAGGGTGCTGGCACGATGGGTCCTGCTTGGAGTGCGAGGCGGGCTGCTCGCAGGCGGGGGACTGTGGGCTTGCGTGCAGGCGCAAACGACTGCACCAGCGGTCAGTTCGCAACCGGAGGGCGCCAGCAAGATCGTTCAAAACCCGGGATGGCTCTTTCAAAAGCAGGCCGTCGCTGCGGCTAACCCCTTGGCCACCGAAGCGGGCTATTCCATGCTGTCCGCCGGGGGCAGCGCAGTAGATGCGGCCATCGCGGTGCAAATGGTACTGACCCTGGTCGAGCCGCAAAGCAGCGGCATTGGCGGTGGCGCCTTTTTAGTGCACTTTGACGGCAAAAACGTACAAGCCTATGACGGGCGCGAGACGGCCCCAGGGCAAGCGGGGCCGGATTTATTCCTTAGGCCGGACGGCAAGCCCATGCCCATGAAGCAAGCCGTCGTCGGCGGGCGCGCGGTAGGGGTCCCCGGCGCGCTGCGCATGCTGGCCATGGCACATGCCGCGCACGGCAAACTGCCCTGGGCTTTTTTGTTCGCGCCCGCGATACGCCTGGCCCGCGATGGCTTTGCGGTGAGCCCCCGGCTGGCCGCATTACTGGCTGCGGAGACCGCTTTGCAAAAAGACCCATCGGCAGCGGCCTATTTTTATAACGCCCAAGGCCACCCCTGGCCCGTAGGGCATCTGCTGCGCAACCCGGAACTGGCCGCTGTTTTGCAGCGCATCGCCGCCGAAGGACCGGATGCCTTGATGACCGGCGAAGTGGCCCAGTCCATGGTCAACGCGGTGCGCCAGCACCCGAGCAACCCCGGCCTGCTGCAATTGAGTGACTTGGCAAGCTACCGCCCGGTGCTGCGCCAACCCTTGTGCACCGACTACGCGGTAGCGCCCAAAACCTACCGGCTGTGCGGCATGCCGCCACCGAGTTCGGGCATGCTGACTATTGCCTCCATCCTCAAAACCCTGGACTTCACGCCGGCCGCAAGCCTGCCTCTGACAAATGGCCAGCCCGGCGCCGACTGGCTGCACCTTTATAGCGAAGCCGCGCGCCTTGCCTTTGCCGACCGCGCCGCCTATGTCGCTGACCCGGCTTTTACACTCCCTCCGGCGGGTGACTGGCTCAGTCTGGTGCAACCGGCTTACCTCCAAGCGCGCGCCGCTGCCATCGCGCCACAAGGCCCCGTCATGCCACAGGTGCAGGCGGGCAACCCTGCATTAGCGCCCATGCCCCTGACCTGGGCGCCCATGGCCGAGCAAACCGAGCACGGCACCTCGCACATCTCGGTGCTGGACCGCTGGGGCCATGCACTGGCCATGACCACCACCATAGAAGACGCTTTTGGCGCGCGCCTGATGGTGAACCGGGGAAAGGGCCTCACCGGTGGCTTTTTACTGAACAACCAGCTGACCGACTTCAGCTTCAGCCCCAGTGGCGCCGATGGCACACCCGTGGCCAACCGGGTGCAGCCGGGCAAGCGGCCTCGCTCGTCCATGGCGCCTACCTTGGTGTTTGACGCGGGCAGCGGCGCGCTGCAATTGAGCGGCGGCAGCCCCGGGGGTGCCTTCATCATCCACTTCACCGCCAAGACGCTTTATGGCGTGTTGCGCTGGGGCCTGAGCCCGCAAGCGGCTATCGACCTGCCCAATTTCGCCAGCATGGAGGGCACCACCTTTTTAGAACAAGGCCGGTTTGGCCCGGCCACTGCGGCGGCCTTGCAAGCACGCGGCCACCAGGTGCTGGAAATAACGCTGACCAGCGGCTTGCAAGTGATAACGCGCAATCCCACCGGCTGGGCCGGTGGCGCGGACGGCCGGCGCGAAGGCGTGGTGCTGGGCGACTGAGCGCGGCCCCACTCCTACAATCTCGCGATGGCGATCCCCCAGACTTTTATCCAGGAATTGTTGGCCCGCGCCGACATTGTGGACATCGTCGGGCGCTATGTGCAGCTAAAAAAAGGGGGGGCCAATTTCATGGGCTTGTGCCCTTTTCATGGCGAAAAATCTCCCTCCTTCTCGGTGAGCCCCAGCAAGCAGTTTTTCCATTGCTTTGGCTGCGGCAAAAACGGCAACAGCATAGGCTTTTTGATGGACCACGCAGGCATGAGCTTTGTCGAGGCAGTGCAAGACCTGGCCCAGCAATTTGGCATGCAAGTGCCGCAAGAAGACGCATCGCCCCAGGACCGCGCCCGCGCGCAGGAGCAAAAAGAAAAGCAGCACACGCTCACCAGCGTGCTGGAAAAAGCCGGGGACGCCTACCGGCGCCAACTCAAAGACGCGCCCCGCGCGGTGGCCTACCTCAAAGGGCGTGGCCTCTCGGGTGAAGTGGCCAAGCGCTTCGGCCTGGGCTACGCACCCGAGGGCTGGCGCAGCCTGGCCAGCGTGTTCCCGCAGTACGACGACCCGCTGCTGGTGGAAAGCGGCCTGGTGATCAGCAATGCCGAAGAAGGCAGCGAAGAAAAGCGCTATGACCGCTTTCGCGACCGGGTCATGTTCCCCATACGCAATATCAAAGGCGAATGCATCGGCTTTGGCGGCCGCGTGCTGGGTGATGAAAAACCCAAATACCTCAATTCGCCTGAAACCCCGGTGTTCAGCAAAGGGCGTGAGCTTTACGGCCTATTTGAAGCGCGGGCATTTTTGAGAGAAAAAGGCTACGCGCTGATGACCGAAGGCTTTATGGATGTGGTGGCGCTGGCACAGCTTGGCTTTCCCAATGCGGTGGCCACCCTGGGCACCGCCTGCACGCCAGACCATGTGCAAAAGCTTTTCCGCTTTACCGACGCGGTGGTGTTCAGCTTTGACGGTGACGGCGCAGGCCGGCGCGCGGCGCGCAAAGCCCTGGACGGCGCCCTGCCCTATGCCAGCGATGTGCGCAGCATTAAATTTTTATTTTTACCCGAGGAACATG
>JBBAPY010000290.1:0-3599 GCA_040400635.1 Rhodoferax sp. | reverse complement strand
TGGTGGATCCGGTGACGAGGGCGGTTTTGCCTTTAAGCATAGGTATTTCTCCAATTCAATCGAAGGGTTCTATTAGGATGTGCGCATTATCGAAGGCCTGCGCTACGCTCTCCTTACAGCCCCTGAACATAACCTTGTGCCATTTGACTTATGCAAGCTGAACTTCTCTACCTCGATTGCACCGCCCCGATGCCCCACCGCATGGCCTATTGGCAATGGGGCGACCCGCAAGCCAACCACACTGTGGTGTGTGTGCACGGCCTTTCGCGCCAGGGACGGGATTTTGACGTCTTGGCCCAGGCCCTGGTCGAACGCTCCAAAACACCGCTGCGCGTGGTCTGCCCGGATGTGGTGGGCCGGGGTAAAAGCGACTTTCTGACCGATCCGCAGGGCTACCAATTACCCACCTATGTGGCCGATATGTTGCAATTGGTGGCCCAGCTCAAGCCCACCACGCTGGACTGGGTGGGCACCAGCATGGGCGGCTTGATCGGCATGTTGCTCTGCGCTTATGCGCCTTCCGTGGGTGCGTCGGTGCGCCGTTTGGTGCTTAACGACGTGGGCCCGGTGATTCAATGGCAGGCGCTGCAACGCATAGGCCAGTACCTGGGCAAAAGCGGGCAGTTCGCTACCGTGCAGCAAGCGGCTGATGCCATGTGGGCTGTCAGCAGCAGCTTTGGCCCGCACACCCCTGCACAATGGCTGGCGCTATCGCAGTCCATGCTCAAGCCCGTGCCCAGCGCGCAAGGCAGCACGGCATTCATACTGCATTACGACCCGGCCATTGCGCTGCCTTTTGGCAGCACCACCGAGCAACAGGCTAAAGAAGGTGAAGCGCTGTTGTGGCAGGCCTACGATGCCATCAGCGCGCAAGCCTTGTTGCTGCGTGGCGCGCAGTCTGATTTGTTGTCCGCAGACACCGCGCAGCAAATGACGCAGCGCGGCCCCAGGGCGCAGTTGGTGGAGTTTGCGGGCGTGGGCCACGCGCCTACGTTGATCGCATCCGATCAGGTGGACGCCGTCGCCGACTTTGTGTTGGCTACTTGAAGGGTCTCGCCCGGGTTTTGCCATGAAGGCCGCTATCGACTCCTTGCCTGTGCAGGCCGACGCGCTATCGCGTGCCCGGGCATTTGCCGAGCCACTGCTGGCCAGCGCGCACCTGGACACTGCGGAAAACATGCTCGACCATGCGGATGCGGTGGCCGCCATACTGCGCGGCATTGGTGGTTCCGAAGCCATGCAAGCGGCCAGTTATTTGGTCTATGCCAGCGAACATCTGAATAAACCGCACGAAGTCATCAGCAAAGCCTTTGGCGAAAACTTCGCCAATCTGGCGCAAGAGACCACCAAGCTAGTGCGTTTGCAGCGTATGGCGCGCATCGCGCAAAACGCTGCCAGCCGCGCCGGCCAGGCTGCGCCCATGGCGCAGACCGCAGCCGCGCAAACCGAAAGCGTACGCAAAATGCTGCTGGCTTTTTCGCGCGATTTGCGCGTGGTCATGCTGCGCCTGGCTTCGCGCTTGCAAACCCTTCGCCATTTCGCGGCCAGCAAATTGCCGGTGCCGCCGGGCCTGGCCGCTGAGTCGCTGCAAGTTTTTGCACCGCTGGCTAACCGCCTGGGCATTGGAGATATTAAATGGGAGATCGAGGACTTAGCCTTTCGCTTTTTGGAACCCGACACCTACCGCGAAGTGGCCGGCTGGCTGGACCAAAAACGCAGCGCGCGCGAAGCGGCGGTGGAACAAGTACGGCACACCCTGGCCGATGAGTTGCAGGCCCAAGGGCTGCAAGCACAAGTGCAGGGGCGGCCTAAACACATCTATAGCATTATCAAAAAAATGCGCGGCAAGTCCCTGGATTTTGCACAGGTGTACGACATCCGTGCGCTGCGCGTGATCGTGCCCTCGGTGCCTGATTGCTACGCAGCGCTCAGCTGGGTGCATAGCCGCTTCGCGCCCGTCACCGAAGCGTTTGATGACTACATCGCCCGCCCCAAAGCCAATGGCTACCAGTCGCTGCACACCGTGGTGCGCGATGCACAGGGCCAGGCTATCGAGGTGCAAATCCGTACCACCGCCATGCACCAGCATTCCGAGCACGGCGTGGCCGCGCACTGGGTTTACAAAGAAGCGGGCGCCAAGGGCTATGGCGGCGTATCGGCCGCCGGTTCTTACGAAGCCAAAATCGCTGTGCTGCGCCAACTGCTGGACTGGGAGCGCGAGCTGTCGGGCGCTGCGGCCAAGCCCGGCGAAGCGCGGGGCGCAAGCGATGCGGCCTTATTAGATGACCGCATTTATGTCTTGACGCCTGACGCGGCGATTGTGGAATTGGCCCAAGGCGCCACGCCGATTGACTTCGCCTATAGCGTACACACCAACCTGGGCCACCGCTGCCGTGGTGCGCGCGTGGATGGCGTGCTGGTCCCGCTGAATACGCCGCTCAAAAACGGCCAGACCGTGGAGGTGACGACGGTCAAAGAAGGCGGCCCCTCGCGCGACTGGCTCAACCTGGAACTGGGCTTTCTGGTCAGCCACCGGGCACGCGCTAAAGTGCGGGCCTATTTCAACGCTTTGGCTTTAGACCAGACGGTGGCCAAGGGCCGCGAAGCGGTGGAAAAGCTCTTGCAGCGGGAAGGCAAAACTGCCCTCAAGTTGGACGACTTGGCCAGCCAATTGGGCTTTCAGAGCGCCGATGATTTGTTTGAAGTGGTGGGCAAAGACGAGTTCTCGCTGCGCAATATTGAAATCCTGCTGCGCCCGCCCGAGGCCGCACCCGATGCGGATGAGGTGCTTCACCTTAAAAAACCGCGTGCTGCGCCCACGGGCAAAGGCGGCGTGTTGGTGGTGGGTGTGGACTCGCTGATGACGCAACTGGCCAAATGCTGCAAACCCGCGCCGCCCGATGTGATCAGCGGCTTTGTGACGCGCGGCAAAGGCGTCAGCGTGCATCGCGCTGATTGCTCTAACCTGCGCAATATGGTGCAACGCAGCGGCGACCGCGTCATCGAAGTGCAATGGGGCCAGTCCCCCAGTGCCGCCACCGGGGGCAGCGTTTACCCGGTGGACGTGTCCGTAGAAGCCGTAGACCGCCAAGGTCTGCTACGCGATATTTCCGAGGTCTTTGCCAAAGAAAAAATGAACGTCATCGGCGTGCAAACCCAAAGCGTCAAAGGCATCGCCTGGATGACCTTCACCATCGAAGTCGCCGATTCGGGCCGCTTGGGAAAGGTGCTGGGGACGATTGGTGGGCTCTCCGGCGTGCGGGCGGCGCGCAGGCGTTAGTCGCTAGTCACTAGTCACTAGTCGGTTTCACTGCGTTCCAAAAATTCTATCCCCCGCATCACCCAAACCCGGCAAGATGTAGCCATGCTCATTGAGCTCGCGGTCGATGGCGGCGGTGTAAATTTCTACGTCAGGGTGCGCTTGGTGCAAGGTGTTGATGCCCACCGGGGCAGTGAGTAGGCACATGAATTTGATGGACTTGGGCTTGCATTGTTTGATGCGTGTAATTGCCGCCACCGCCGAATTGCCGGTGGCCAGCATCGGGTCCACCACCACCACGTCGCGGGACTCCATGTCTTTGGGCATCTTGAAGTAGTAC
>JBBAPY010000289.1:0-3602 GCA_040400635.1 Rhodoferax sp. | reverse complement strand
GAGTTTGACGTGGTGGACATGCCTGTCACCGTGGCGGTGGATGCCGGTGGCACCAGCGCCCACATTACCGGCCCGGCGCTATGGCAACAAAAAATCGCCAGCGGCGAGTTCAAAACCATCGCTGTGCAAGCGGCCTGAGGTCTGATGCCTAGCCCCGCAACTGCCAACGGTCCTATCGGGGTCTTTGACAGTGGGATCGGCGGCCTCAGTGTGCTGGCCGCCCTGCGGCGTGCGTTGCCGCAGGAGCAATTCGTTTATATCGGCGATGCCGGCCATGCACCCTATGGCGAGCGTGATACTGCGCACGTGCTCAAGCGATCGCAACGCCTGGCCGATTACCTGTGTACCGGCCACCAGGTCAAAGCCCTGGTACTGGCCTGCAATACCGCAACCGCGGCCGCCGTGGCCAGCCTGCGGGCGCGCTACCCGAAGCTACCGATCGTCGGCATTGAACCGGCGCTCAAGCCTGCGGCAGCGCAAAGTGACAGCGGCGTGGTGGCGGTGATGGCCACCCGCAGCACGCTGGCCAGCGATAAATTTCAAGCACTGCTTAGCGCCCAGCCGCGCTCGGTACGATTTGCTTTGCAAGCCTGTGACGGCCTGGCAGCGGCCATAGAGCAAACTGATCTCCAGGCTATCGAATCCTTGAGTCAGCGCTATATTGCCGCCTTGCGGCTCAACCCAGTGGGTGGTTCGCATATTGATACCGTAGTGCTGGGCTGCACCCATTACGCACTGATTAGCGATACTTTGGGGCGTCTTTGGGGGCCGCAGGTAAAGTTATTGGACGCCGGTGAACCGGTCGCGCGGCGCACCCGCCAGGTGCTGGAAGCAGCAGCCCTACTTATTCCCGAGGGGGGGCGCATATCCCCCGAAATGCAGTGCTTGAGCACCGGCGACCCGGCATTGCTGGACCAAGCACTCCAGGATTGGCGCATCGGCGGCTCGACCCTTGGCGCCAGCGCCTTGTTTTTACCCTAAGATAACGCAGATGAAATTGGCCTGTCCGACAGGAATCGAACCTGTGACCTACAGCTTAGAAGGCTGTTGCTCTATCCAACTGAGCTACGGACAGAATTGCGCGCAAGCGGCGCAAATGAAAAAGCCAAAGACAGTGCTTTGGCAAGTATATTGGTCGGGGCGAAAGGATTCGAACCTTCGACCCTCTGGTCCCAAACCAGATGCGCTACCAGGCTGCGCTACGCCCCGACCCGCGCATTCTAACCCCCAGGGTATTTTGACTTGCGCTGCGCGGCCCCGCATTGATCGGACTGAGCGTCGATGAACACGCCTGACCTGACCTGGATGCTGCCTGGCGACCCTTTTCCACCCCTTGCCAGGGCTTGGGGAGCGGACAGCGATGCGCCAGGCTTACTCGCTGCCGGCGGGGCTTTGGACGTGGAAACCTTGCGCGATGCCTATGCGCGCGGTGTATTTCCCTGGTTTAATGAAACCCAGCCCACGCTATGGTGGAGCCCGGACCCACGCATGGTGCTGGCCACGGGCGAATTCAGGGTCCACGACTCGTTGAAAAAAACTTTGCGCCGCTTCCAACAGGATGCGCACTGTGAAATTCGCATGAACAGCGATTTTGCCGGTGTCATACGCCAATGCGCGCAAGCGCCGCGTCAAGGGCAAAACGGCACCTGGATCGTTCCCGCCATCGTCGAGGCCTATATCGACTTTCACCACGCGGGCTACGCCCATAGCGTGGAAACCTGGATCAATGGCGAAATGGTGGCGGGTCTGTATTTCGTGGCAATCGGTCGGGCCGTGTATGGCGAATCCATGTTCACCAAGGTGCGCGACGGCTCCAAGATTGCGCTCTCCGCGTTAATTGCCCACTGCCGGGTGCACGAAGTGCCACAACTGGACTGTCAGCAGGTCACCGCCCACCTGTCGCGGCTCGGTGCCCGTCCGGTGCAGCGTGCGCAATTCCTTGCTACCATGCAAGCGGCCAGGGGGCAAACCCCCGTTCGATGGGAATTCAATGCTGAAAGCTGGAACCATTTACAGCAAGCCCACTGACCAGCAGCCATGACCAAGCTTCGCGATCTGCCGCTACAGACCCTGCAGTTTTATTCGACTGCACCTTATGAGTGCAGCTACCTGGATGCTCGGCAGGCACGCTCCCAGGTGGCCACGCCCAGCCACCTGATCGATAACAGCACCTATTCAGGTCTGGTGGAAAGCGGCTTTCGACGCAGCGGCATGTTCACCTACCGGCCCTACTGTGACGGCTGCCAGGCCTGCATACCGCTGCGCGTGCCGGTGGCACGGTTTTCCCCCAGTCGCAGCCAAAGGCGGGCGCTCAAGCAACACGGCAATCTGCAAGTACGGGTACAAAGCCTGGGCTTTTCACAAGAGCACTACGAGCTGTATTTGCGCTACCAGCACCAGCGCCACGCAGGCGGTGGCATGGAAGAGGACAGCGTGAGCCAATACACGCAGTGTTTGCTTCAAAGCCGGGTCAATTCGCGCCTGGTCGAATTCCGCGAGCCTGGAGAGGGTCAAAGCGCCGGCACACTGAAAATGGTATCTATTCTGGATGTACTAGACGATGGAATTTCGGCGGTGTACACCTTTTACGAGCCGCAGGCCGATGCCGGCTTTGGCACATACAACGTGTTGTGGCAATTGCAACAAGCCAAGTCACTCGGTTTGTCATACCTGTACTTGGGCTACTGGATAGCCCAAAGCCAGAAAATGAACTACAAAATGCGCTTCGCACCCTCGGAGATTTTGGTGGATGGTCGCTGGCAGGACAGCGCTTCTTTACCTGATGAAGCGAGTTCAAATTTATTAAATTCCCGTTAATTGTGAGCGGACCGTTTCTATAGCGCAAAATCAGGCGTTCACCACCGCTGCATATGACCAAACAAGACTCCAACAGCCCCTCGGCGCCTTCGGTACAAGTAATCGAGCGCATGTTCACCTTGATCGACGTGCTGGCCTCTCGCGAAGAGGCAATGACTCTTAAAGATATCAGCGACAAAGCGGGCCTGCACCCCTCCACCGCCCATCGCATCTTGAACGACCTGGTGCTAGGTCGCTTTGCGGACCGTCCGCAACCGGGCAGCTACCGCCTGGGTATGCGCTTGCTTGAATTGGGCAACCTGGTCAAAGGCCGCCTTAATGTGCGCGATGCAGCGATTGCGCCCATGCGCGAGTTACATAAGCTAACCCAACAACCTGTCAACCTCAGCATGCGCCAGGGCGACGAAATTATTTATGTAGAGCGCGCTTACAGCGAGCGCTCTGGTATGCAAGTGGTGCGGGCCATTGGTGGGCGGGCGCCCTTACATCTGACCTCGGTGGGCAAGCTTTTCCTATCTGCAGACGACCCGCAGCGCATACGCGCTTACGCGACCCGTACTGGACTGCAAGGACATACCAAAAACAGCATTACCGATTTGGCCACTTTAGAACGCGAATTGTCCCGGGTGCGGCAATATGGCCAAGCCAGCGACAATGAGGAATTAGAGTTGGGCGTACGCTGCATGGCGGCGGGCATTTACGATGACCAAAACAAACTCATCGCCGGTTTGTCGATCTCCTCACCATCGAGCCGCATGGAAGATGGCTGGATGCCGCGTCTTAAA
>JBBAPY010000288.1:0-3659 GCA_040400635.1 Rhodoferax sp. | reverse complement strand
CCAAGAAGCGGCTGTTGACCGAGCGGATTTCAATGCCCAGGCGCCCCGCTGGTGTAGCTGCAGTTTGCTCGGACGGGGCCACCGCGACCGACTGGCTTTGCGCGCTTGCGTAGCCGGTCATACTGTTAACGTGCATTGATCATTCCTTGATGGGTCGGTACAGCACCCAAGAATAACCCGCCTGCGTGGACTGTGACCGGCACGGCGGCAAAGTTTCCATCCCAACGCAGCCCTTGGGAAGCGACCGATAATCCGGCCCGGCATCAGGGTTTGTCGTCCCGTCTTAGGCCCTGCGGCAGCTGGTTGCTGCGCCTGTTCCCTTTCGAAAGCTATCCATGACTGAATTTATCCGCAGTGGCGCGCGCGCCGCAAATGCATTGCGTCCGGTACGCATCACCCGTGGCTACACGGTGCACGCCGAAGGCTCGGTGCTGATCGAATTTGGCGCAACCCGGGTGCTGTGCACCGCGTCCGTCGAGGAAAAAGTGCCGCCGCACAAGCGTGGCAGTGGCGAGGGATGGGTCACCGCTGAGTACGGCATGCTGCCGCGCGCTACCCACACCCGCAGCGACCGCGAAGCGGCCAAAGGCAAGCAAAGCGGCCGTACGCAGGAAATTCAGCGCCTTATTGGCCGTTCGCTGCGCGCCGTATTCGACCTCAAGCTGCTGGGCGAGCGCACTATTTCCTTGGACTGCGACGTGCTACAGGCCGATGGCGGTACCCGCACCGCGGCGATCACCGGGGCCTTTGTCGCGGCACAGGATGCAGTGGCGACCCTGCTGGCCAGTGGCAAGCTCCATCAATCCCCGATGGTTGCCTCGGTGGCCGCGATTTCCGTGGGCATTGTGCAGGGCGTACCACTGCTGGACCTGGAGTACACCGAAGACTCGGCCTGCGATACCGATATGAATGTGGTCATGACCGGCGCAGGGCATTTTGTTGAAGTGCAGGGAACTGCAGAAGGCGCGGCTTTTTCGCGCGCCGAAATGGATGCCTTGCTGCACTTGGCGGAAAAAGGCATTGTCGAATTGATGGATTTGCAAAACCAGGCCCTGGCACAGCCCTTGGCCAGGGGTGCCTAAAGCAGCCGCTGTGATGCTCCTTTATGACTTACAGAATTTAACGCCGTTATTGCGCGACCAAAGTCCATGGCAATCCACGTCGCGCGGCAATGTTGCAGGCCGCAGGCGTGGTGGCCTGTTCATCTGGACGGCTAGCCGATTGCACCCCCTATGAAAATCGTTATTGCTTCCAATAACCAAGGCAAGTTGCGCGAACTACAAGCCATGTTTGCGCCACTTCATTGCACGTTGGTTTGCCAAAGTGAACTGGGCGTGCCCGAATGCCCGGAGCCGCACCACACTTTTGTAGAAAACGCCCTGGCCAAGGCGCGCAATGCGGCCGAGCACACCGGCCTGCCGGCCCTCGCTGACGACGCAGGTTTGTGTGTGGACGCGTTTGGCGGGCTGCCGGGCGTGGACACCGCGTATTACGCTACCCAATTCGGTTACCCCAAGGGCGATGACAACAATGTCTTGGCCCTGCTGGCGCAAATGCGATCCATCGCTAACCGCCGCGCTGCCTTGGTGAGCACATTGGTGGCGGTGCGTTCGCCGCAGGACCCCGAGCCTTTGATTGCCGTAGGCCGGGTGGTCGGTGAAATCGCCCATGCACCTATGGGCAGCAACGGGTTTGGCTTTGACCCGGTGATGTGGATACCGCAATTTGGCCAGACGTTTGCCCAGTTGTCGGAGGCCGTTAAAAACGCCAACAGCCACCGGGGGCTGGCCGCTGCGCAGATGCTGGCCTTGATGCGCGCCAACTGGTTCGCGGCATGATTCCCATCGCGATGCGTGCGCCCGGCAGTGAGGCTGATCCGGTGGGCGAGCAAGCCTACGACGTGCAGCACCTGATGCGTCCGGGCGTGTTGCATTTGCCCAGCCTGCCGTCGCTGTCGCTGTATGTGCATTTGCCCTGGTGCATCCAAAAATGTCCTTATTGCGACTTCAACTCGCATGCCGCTCCCCAGGGCCCCTTGCCCGAAGATGCCTATGTCGATGCCTTGGTACGTGATTTGGAGGTGGCCTTGCCCTTGGTGTGGGGTCGGCCCGTTCATTCGATATTCCTGGGCGGCGGGACCCCCAGTTTGTTTACGCCGCAGAGCCTGGACCGGCTGCTCAGCGCCATCCGTGCCCGCCTTCGCCTGGTGCCCGATTGTGAAATTACGCTGGAGGCCAACCCAGGCACGTTTGAGAAGGACCGTTTCCGCGCTTTTGCTCAGGCTGGCGTCACGCGCTTGTCGGTGGGCGTGCAAAGCTTTAACGACCAGCACCTAAAGACGCTGGGCCGGGTACATGACAGCGCCCAGGCGAGCGCTGCATTAGAAGAAGCGGCGCGCAGCTTTAGCGCCTTCAATCTCGACCTGATGTACGCCTTGCCCGGCCAAAGCCTGGCGCAACTGGACCAAGACTTGGACCAGGCCCTGGCATTTAGCCCGCCGCATATCTCGATCTACCACTTGACGCTGGAACCCAATACCTATTTCGCCAAGTTCCCACCCGAATTACCGCCCGAGGATCTGGCCTATGCCATGCTCGACCGTATTACCGAACGCTTGGGCTTGGCGGGCATGGACCGTTACGAAGTTTCGGCTTATGCGCGAGCGGGTATGCGCTGCCGCCACAACCTCAATTACTGGCAGTTCGGCGACTATTTAGGCTTGGGGGCTGGCGCCCACAGCAAAATCAGCTTTGCCCACCGCGTGGTGCGTCAGACCCGCTACCGCGAGCCACGCTTGTACATGGAGCGGGCACTGGCGGGGCGGCCATTGGCCGGCAGCGAGGAAGTGCGCCGCGCAGACCTTCCTTTCGAATTCATGCTCAATGCCTTGCGCCTGCGTGAGGGTTTTGCCTTGCAGGATTTTTCGGATCGCACCGGCATGCCAGTTAGCGCCGTACGTGCCACTTTGGACGAGGCAGAGCGCCAAGGCTTGATCGAGCAGGACGCTGCGTGGGTACGTCCAACGGTGCGGGGCTTTGATTTCCTGAGTGACTTGCAGTCGCTTTTTCTCACCGGAGATTGAGCGTTTTGGCTGCGCAAGATGCTGCCGGGGCGCGTGCAGTACGGCCCCGGCAGATCCATTTTTTTCGTACCTCTCGGGTACGTCAACGAAGTCACCCCTTAGGGCCGGGCCGCTTTAGCACAGCGGGTTGCTGTTGGCGGTACGTGAAAAGTTTATCACAAATACGTCGAATAAATAGTTTTATTTGTTTTTATTGTTAAAAAAGATGTTTAATTGCTACTTTGTTAAAGTTTTTCATCTTGTGCTCAGCCAGTCGTTATGGCCTGTGCTTCCAAAGGCAGCGCTCATGCCTGCCCGTTAGAATGGCGGCTCGGGCCTATAGCTCAGTTGGTTAGAGCAGAGGACTCATATTTTTCAAATGTGCCTTACGCGTGGAAACTGTGTAAGGGATGGTGTCAAAGTCGGTGAAAGCTAAGTGCAGCAATGCATATGCCAACGCCGAGCCAAGCTTGGTGAGCAATCACCTTGAAGGTGTAGAGACTTGACGGCACCCACCTACGGCGCAAGCTATGGTGAAGGCAAAGTCCAGGGAGTAGTGAAAGCTACACAAACCGGAATCCTTTGGTCCCAGGTTCAA
>JBBAPY010000287.1:0-3672 GCA_040400635.1 Rhodoferax sp. | reverse complement strand
CTGGAAATCGTGGAAGAAAAAGCCCGTTCCGAATTAGGCATGGTCAAACCCAATGAAATTTTTGTGCAAGTGGTCAAGTAAGACTGCTTGCCACGCAATGGCCGGGGGCCCATGGTGCAGCCCTTAAACGTCGCGGTACTCGGTGCGGAATGCACTGGAAAATCAAGCCTGGTCACCGCTTTGCAAACCCATTGGCAAGCCCGTGGCGCAACAGTTCATGTCGCCCATGAAGTGCTGCGCCAATGGTGTGATCAACAAGGTCGAACGCCTCTTGCGCACGAACAAAGGGGTATCGCCCAAGCGCAGGCAAAGCTGGTCGAGCAAGCGAGGGGCGGAGATTTTCTGATTGCTGACACCAGCCCTCTCATGACCGCCATCTACAGCGATGTGCTGTTTCAAGACCTATCGCTTTACGCTTTTGCGCTGCAACACCAGCGCATCTACCACTACACCTTGGTCACCGGCTTAGACCTGCCCTGGCAAGCGGATGGCATTCAGCGTGACGGGCCGGTAATGCGCGAGCGCATCGATGCACGCCTGCGCGACGTCTTGCAGCGCGAAGGCCTGGCGTTTAGTATGGTGTATGGGACCGGCCCTGCGCGCCTGGCCAGTGCCTTGGCAGTTCTGGAGCCCGGCACATCGGCCAATGCGCAAAAAGGCGGCGCCTGGCGCGGGCTGTGCGACAAATGCTCAGACTCCCGCTGTGAACACCGCCTGTTTAGCGACCTGCAAGCCGCTGTAACGCGCTGATCATTGCGGGCAGCGCAATAGGCGCAGATTAATGGGCGCTGCTGCCCGGCGCGCCCTGGCGCGTAGGCTCGACAAACAGCTGCGCGGTATCCACGGGGTCAAAACGGTATTGCACGCCGCAAAATTCGCAAGCCACTTCCAGCTCGCCGCGCTCCTCAATCACGCTATGGGCTTCATCTGCACCCAGCGATACGATCATGCGCGCCACCCGCTCGCGGCTGCAGCTGCAGGCAAAGCGCGGGCCACTGGCGCCTTGCAAAGGCTCAAAGCGTGTAATGGACTCTTCCCAGAACAAGCGCCGCAAAATCGTCTCCGCATCCAAGCTCAGCAGTTCCTCGGCTTGGAGGGTTTTGGCCAGTATGGCGATGCGTTGGTAATCTTCGTTGCGGCCAATCGCATCTTCGTTTTCCCGGCTGACCATACTGCCTTCCAAATTACCGACGCCCTGCACCGGCAGGCGCTGGATCAACAGCCCAGCGGCCGTGCTTTCATTGGCGGCCAGCACCAGGGTGGTATCGAGTTGCTCGCTTTGCAGCATGTAGTGTTCCAGTACCTCGGACAAGCGCTCTATCGGGATACCGTTATCGTCAAACAAAGGCACCACGCCCTGGTAAGGCTGCTGGCCAGGGAATTTAGTTTTAGGGTCCAGCGTGATAGCGCAGCGGCCCTGGTTGTGGGCGTTGACCATGTGGCTCAAACTGGCCGCTTCGGGCAGGTCGCCAATCAGCGTAGCCGTAGCGCGCAAAGCCAGGTCGGGCTGTACTTCCACCACGGCCAATTTGACCGGCCCATCGCCCATGATCTGCATGGTGAGTGAGCCATCAAACTTGATATTGGACTGCATTAAGGTAGCTGCCGCCGTCATCTGGCCCAGCATGTCACGTAGCGGCCCAGGGTAAGCGCCGTGCTGGGTGTTAGAGGCACGCCGGCGCAATACTTCGGTCCAGGTGTCTGTCAGCTGCACCAAGATGCCGCGCACCGGCAGGCCATCGAAAATAAATTTATGCAATTGGGACACTATGGGCTCCGGAAAACATCTGGCCCGTAGGACCGGGTTTGCGCAAATGCAAAGACCTAGGCAATTTTGTTAAACGAGGCTTTGTAACGCAAGGCATTGTCGATGTAGTGCTGCGCCGTCATCCGCAAGCCTTGCATTTGTTCGAGGCTGAGGCTGCGCACGACTTTAGCCGGGCTGCCCATAATCACCGACCCGTCGGGAAACTCCTTGCCCTCGGTCACCAAAGAGCCTGCGCCAACCAGGCAGTTTTTGCCGATCTTGGCGTTATTGAGAATCACAGCGCCTATGCCTACCAGGGTCTCGTCGCCAATCGTGCAGCCGTGCAGCATCACTTTATGCCCCACGGTCACGTGCTTGCCGATCGTCAGCGGAACGCCAAAGTCGGCATGCAGCACGCTGCCGTCCTGGATATTGCTGCCTTCGCCAATGTGGATGTGCTCGGTATCGCCGCGTATCACGACTCCGAACCAGACACTGCTGTGCTCGCCCAGTTGCACATTACCCATGACCTGGGCGCTGTCGGCCACATAAGCGGAGTCTGGGATCGTGGGGCTGAGCTGATCAAGTTCGTAAACGGCCACGGGAGTTCCTAAAGAGGGTTGCAAGATACCTAGAATTGTAGGGATGGAACTCCGAGCACAAGCCCTGGCCGCATTTACGCTGGCCGACCCCGCCCAAAAGGTGGCGGCAGTGCGGACTTTGGCAGCGGAGGCTGCCTCCTTGGCATGCGATGCAGCGGCGGCTTTTGACGCACCCGCTGGGCCAGGCCGACCTGACCGCCCACTGCTGATTCACCCCCGCGCCGTGCCCAAGCGCTCGCCCCATACCGTGGCCGGTCATGCGGCCTTGATGCACTCCATCGCGCATATTGAATTCAACGCGATCAACTTGGCGCTCGATGCCGCCTGGCGTTTTGACGGTCTGCCCGACGCCTATTACCGGGATTGGATAGAGGTGGCCGGTGAAGAGGCGCTGCATTTTTCGTTATTGCAAGATCATTTACAAAGCCTGGGGTTCGACTATGGCGACTTCGACGCACACGACGGTCTATGGACTATCTGCGTCTCCACCGAAGGGGATGTTCTGGCTCGCATGGCGCTGGTGCCGCGCACACTAGAGGCGCGCGGTCTGGACGCCACGCCCCTGATCCAGGCCAAGCTGCGCAACTTGCCGTATGTACATGCGCGGGAGGCTGTCCTGATTTTGAGTCGCATACTGGCCGATGAAGTGGGCCATGTGGCTATTGGCAACCACTGGTTCCACTATCTATGCAGTCAGCGCGCAGTGCATTCCGAGCTTTATTACCAAGAGGCTGCCCTGTTGCACAATGCGCCTGCCCTGAAGCCACCGTTCAACTTGACAGCGCGTCGGGCTGCAGGGTTTAGCGAAGCCGAGTTGGCGGCATTGCCAGAATGAGCGCAGCCCATCGACTGCTCGCTGTGCATTGGCTGGTGTGCGCGCAAATTCTAATGAGCACGCAGGCACAAGCCTGGTCGCCTTTTGAACGAAAAAATTTGTATGAAGAGGTGGAGCTTTCGGCCTCGGAGGCCAAAAAAGTGCAATATGCCGCCGGCTGGTCCATGCAGTCTGACACCGAGCTATTGGTAGAGATAAAAAATAATTTACCCGGACCGCTGGCCTGCCACGGCGCTACCGTTCATTTAATCAGCGGCGCAACCGTGAGTAAAAGCTTTCTGCCCCGCCTCTATGTCCCCAACGCCGCGAGCCGCCAGGGTGCGGTAGGTGGGGTGAAAAAAGGCCAGATGAAGGATTTTTCCGTCCTCTGCCATTGCTGGAAAAAGCCGGGCGACACCGCCTGCGGCAATCCCAGTAACAAATAAGCGCAGCCTGTGGACTACGCGGCCAGCTTAGCTAAAGGCAAAAGCCGCTCTTCCAGGTGGCGA
>JBBAPY010000286.1:0-3676 GCA_040400635.1 Rhodoferax sp. | reverse complement strand
TCCACACCGCAACGCCATGCGCGGGACAATGAAAGGCCAGCAAATCACGATACGCAGCATAATCATCCTCGACAAAAAACGTCTTTTGCCGTCCATTGCCACGCTGGGTCACATGGTGAGGCATGCCGGGGATCACATATCGTGCAAGGCGCGCCATGGACATTTCCTCTCACGCGTTGTCGACATTGTCAATTAAGTGCAGCGTCACCGTAATTCGAGCGTCACCGTAATTCGTCACCGTAATTCCACGGCTTCGGGATATTCAATGAACCGGCAACGATCGTCCTACCATGGGCAAATCGGTAGGGAAACCACGGCCGCAAACAGCCAGACACGGGAATTCCGGGTACAGTATATCCAATTTAGGCAGGTTTTAGCAATTGCGGCCATTTCGATTAGGGTCAGCTGATTTTGGAAACGGCGGCGCACGGCTTGGACATCGCGATCATGCACGACGACCACTTCACCCGCAGCCACGATGCGCGGCTGGCCCACGTCTATGACATCGAAGTCGATAGCCCCCCCCTTACAGCTACTGGTTCGTCTGCCGCCCACCGGCGCTGCAATCGCGGCCGGTGCGGGTGCTTCACGACTGGATGCTGAAGGCGGGGCTTCAGACCAGGGCGGGCGTATTCTGCGGCTGATCGGACCGCAGGCTGCCGCGGGTGGCTGACTGACAGCAACGGGCGAGGTTGAGTTTATTCAAGCATGCGCGGGTCCAACCGCTGTTGCCGCTGTTGCCGCTGTTGCCCCTCTTGCTTCTATAACCGCCTTTCAAAGTTGGCGCTGGCGACTCTATGCGGCCCGCTGTTCACACACGGCACGCGCCGGAGGGTGCATCAAGTTACGGTCGCCAGATATCCTGCAGCACATTCTGGAGTGTGAAGGAGCCCGGCCAAGATTGGCAGGGCCGTTTGCTTTTGGATGCACCACCAAGGTCGAAGGCCTTTTCCGATCAATGTGAACAGGAAATTGCATTTAGCCGATAAAGGATGGTGCGGCATGGTCGACAGCGAAAGGGAAGCACCAAAACGCAACCCTGGCACTGTTCGACAAACGATCCACCGCAGCATGACACAGCGTTTACAGGCGCATACATGCTGTTTCAGATCGCACGCGCGCACCAAACTGAGGATACCACGATGCGAATTTCGCTTTCCACACTTGCCCTGGCGTTGATGCTGGCAAGTCCCCTGGCAGCACAGGCTGCCGATACAGCCACCATGACACCCACCCCTGACAGGCCAACCACCAATAACGATTGGTGGCCTGACAGGCTCGATCTTGCCCCGCTGCGGCAAAATGAAAACCTGGCAGCCAACCCTTATGGGTTCGATTTCGACTACGCGCGGGAATTCCTGACGCTCGATCTGAAGGCGGTGAAGGCCGACCTTGGCAAAGTTTTGACCACCCAGCAGCCATGGTGGCCGGCAGATTATGGCAATTATGGCCCGTTCTTCATCCGGATGGCTTGGCATAGTACCGGCACCTATCGCACGATTGATGGCCGCGGCGGTGGCTCCGGCGGCGAACAGCGGTTTGACTCGCTCAATTCCTGGCCTGACAACACCAATCTTGACAAGGCGCGCCGCCTGCTTTGGCCGATCAAGCAAAAGTACGGGCGCAAGCTGTCGTGGGGCGATCTTATGGTGCTGACGGGCAATGTCGCGCTGGAACAGATGGGCTTCAAGACACTGGGATTTGGCGGCGGCCGGACGGATTCTTGGCAACCAGATGTGGTTTACTGGGGTACCGAAAAGCAGTGGCTGGGATCAGACGCCAATCGCTGGGATGCGAAGCGCAATCTCAAAGGTTCGCTTGCCGCAGTGCAAATGGGCCTGATCTACGTCAATCCGGAAGGCCCCAATGGCAATGGCGATCCGATCGCTGCAGCACATGACATCCGCCAGTCGTTTGGGCGCATGGCCATGAATGACGAGGAAATCGTTGCACTGATCGCCGGTGGCCACACCTTTGGAAAGGCGCACGGCGCACACCCAGCGTCGTGCGTGGGCACTGCCCCCGCAGGCGCCGGAATCGACGCGCAGGGCATGGGCTGGAAAAACAACTGCGGCACGGGTGCTGGGGCTGATACGGTCACCAGCGGTCTGGAAGGGGCCTGGTCGGCCAACCCGATCGCGTTCACTACGCAATACCTCGACAATCTATTCATGTACGACTGGGTCAAGGTGAAAAGCCCTGCCGGTGCAACACAATGGGAACCCAAGAATGCGGCCGATACGCAGATCGTGCCCGATGCGACCGATCCCAACAAACACCATGCGCCGATGATGTTCACCACCGACATTGCGATGAAGGAAGATCCGGCCTTCCGCGCGATCTCGCTGCGGTTCAAGGATCACCCCGACCAGTTCGCCGATGCCTTTGCCCGCGCCTGGTTCAAGCTGACCCATCGCGACATGGGGCCCAAGACCCATTACCTCGGGGCCGAGGTTCCGGCCCAGACGTTTTCGTGGCAGGATCCGCTGCCGGTCGATCACAACCCGCTTGTGGATGCAGCCGATGTGGCAAGCCTGAAAGCCAGAGTCCTGGCGTCTGGCATCACCAATGCGCAACTGGTGCGCACGGCATGGGCCGCAGCATCAACGTATCGCGGTACCGATTTGCGCGGCGGGATCAATGGCGCGCGTATTCGCCTGGCACCGGAAAAGGATTGGGCCGCAAACGATCCGGCAGAGCTGGCCAAAGTGCTGGCCACGCTCGAAAAAATACAAAAAGACTATAACGCGCATACCAGCGGCGGCAAGGCGGTGAGTCTGGCCGATCTGATCGTGCTGGCGGGCGACGCGGCCGTCGAACAGGCGGCTGCACGCGCCGGGGTCAATCTGACGCTTGCGTTCACCCATGGCCGGGTTGATGCAACACAGGCACAAACCGATGTTGCCGCCTTTGCCGTGCTGGAACCAAAGGCAGACGGTTTCCGCAATTATTACAGCGCGGAAAGCTGGCAAACACCCACTCAGGCGCTGGTCGACCGGGCCAGCATGCTTGGCCTGACTGTGCCTGAAATGACTGTGCTGGTTGGTGGTCTGCGCGTGCTCGATGCCAATGCCGGTGGATCGCATGCCGGCGAATTCACCAATCGACCCGGCACCTTGACGAACGATTTCTTTGTCAATCTGCTGGACATGGGCAATGTCTGGAACAAGACGAGCGGTGATGGCCAAGTCTATGAAGGCCATGACCGCGCCAGTGGCAAGTTGAAGTGGACGGCAACCCCGGTCGATCTGATTTTCGGATCGAATTCGGAACTGCGTGCGGTATCCGAAGCTTATGCCAGTGATGACGCGCGCGAACAGTTTGTGCGTGATTTTGCCAAGGCGTGGAGCAAGGTCATGAATGCCGATCGCACCTGATCATACGGCTTCATGACCAGTGCAAAGGGGGACCTTGCAGCCCCCCTTTGTTGTTACGGCCCACCATCGATTTTTTGTCGATTTTTTTAACATACCTTGCACGCCAAGCCGCTTGCTCGACGCGCCACACCCGTTGCGTGATCGGCCGTTTCAGCGCAAGCGCCCCGACGCCAGCAGGTCGGCCAGTTCATTGGGCAGCGGCAGATCCTGGTGCGGGCCGGGCGCGGGCTCGGCGGCGCCCATGGTGGTGTGCATCGGCAGCACGCCGGCCCAGACCGGGTGATCGGCATCTTCGGCAT
>JBBAPY010000285.1:0-3679 GCA_040400635.1 Rhodoferax sp. | reverse complement strand
CCTAGGTCGCTAGCCTTGATTTCCCAGCGCTGCGTACCTTCGCCGGCACCGTACGCGTCACCGCCGCGGATCGTGAGATTACCTACCAGGCTAGGGCCAGAGGAATGAATGCCGTTGTATTCACCAAACTTGGCCGAGGACTGGGATGTCCCGCGAACGCCTATCTCTAGCCGGTTGGTGGGATGCGTAAGGGCATCGGCGCTTTCATCCTGCGCCCAGCTCAGGGTGGGCGCTACACAAACAGCCAGCACTGCGGCTGCCATGGCGCTCAGCGTGAAAATTTCTTTATGCGATTTCATGGTAAATCCCCTTGAATTAGCGTTGGAAGTAACCACCCGCCTGGCTGTTGCTGCCATGCACCTGCCGGTGGCAGTTCATGCAGGCATTGCCCACCAGGTTTTTGCTGGGGTAAATCGTGGCGCCCGATGGTCCGACGGTTGATAGCCCGCCCTGGCGACCTGCCGCGTTCGGGCCTGCCGGGTTACCACTGGCGTGGGTACCGTCATGGCATTCCTGGCACAGGAAGGGGGCACGCGATTTCAGCAAAGGTGCAATATTCGAGCCGTGTGGCGTGTGGCAATTTGCACAGTCTTCTGTCACCGGTTGGTGCTCGAAGAGGAAGGGGCCACGTTTTTCCGCATGGCACTGGTAGCAGGTCTCGGTTACCGTGTTTTTCTTGAGTAACTTGGGGCCGGTAGAACCATGCGGGTTGTGGCAATCGGAGCAGCCCACTTTGCCTTCACCTATCGGGTGGTGGGAGAGCTTTTTGCTATCGGCGCGTTGGTCCTTGTGGCAGCTGTAGCACACTTCGGCTTGCGTCTTTTTGTCCTGCAATTTGTCTTTAGGCCGGTGCACCACATGGCAGTCATTGCAGGCCACACCACTGTTTTGGTGTTGGCCGCCGTCCCAGTTGTTGCGCTTGCCACCTTTGTGGCAACTCAGGCATTGTTCGCCCCGCTCTTTGTCGTCGGACGCGGCATACACGCCTTTTTTGAATACATGGTCGGGCGCAAGGCGGCCCTTGCCACTGGTGTCACCCTTTAAGTGGTCGGCGCTCGCGCCATGGCAAGACTGGCACGTCGGCGTACGCGGATCGCCGCGCACCCCGTGCTTGGTTTGGTACAGACTGAGCACCGGCGCGGTTTCGCTTTCGTCATGGCATTTGGTACACACAGCGTCTTTCTTCAGCGCTTCCTGGGCCAGTGCCGACTTTGACGGACCAGCGGTCAGATCCGGTAGTTTGTTGTCCTGTGCCCAAGCGGGTGCAGCGAACACGCTGGCCAGCAAGGCACCAGCCACCAGTAGTTTGGAAATGGTTTTCATGGAAGTTGCCTGCGAAGAGTCGGGTAAGAAGGGCTTGCGCTTACTGCGCCAAAATCCACTGCACCAGGTTTTTGATCTGGGCCATGTCTTTGGGAGGAGAGGTTTTCACGATCTTGTGTTCCTCTTCGTGGCCGTCGGGGAACTTGGCTTTCTCGCCGGACATGATGTGCTCTACCAAACGGCTCTCCGCGTTGGCTTTGCCTTTGTATTTCTCTGCAACTTTGTTGTAAGCGGGGCCGTCTTTGTCTTTGTCCACCGCATGGCATTTGAGGCAGTTGTTTTGCCGGGCCAGGGCTTTAGCGGCCTCGACGTCGACCTCGGCATGGGCGCCAATCCATAGTCCGCTCAGCGCTGCAGCGGCCAAGGAAATCAGGGTACGGGATAAAAATGTCTTGTGCATTGCGTTCACCTCATCGATAGAACCACTTGGTTTGTTTGCGGGCCTGCACCCTCAAACGCTTAAGGGTCAGTGTGGGCGCATGCGCAAACGATGGCTATCGGACAGTGATGAATGCATGCCTAGGAATAGTCCTGTTTTTGGGGGCCTTTTGCCGCACCGACCCCGTCGGTTCAGTCGTGCGGCAGGTCGTCCAGCAATTGATGCTCCATGGCGTAGCGCACCAAGTCGACCTGACTGCCCATTTGCATTTTTTGCAGAATGTTGGATTTATGGGTACTCACCGTTTTGACACTCAGGGAGAGTTCCTGCCCAATCGCCGTGAGGCTGGTGCCACGCACGATACGGCTAAAGACCTCGAATTCCCTGTCGCTCAAGGCGGTATGGGGTAAGTCTTCGCTGCGCGGCGCGATGTCCATCGCCAGTAGCTCGGCCACTTTGGGGCTGATGTATCGCCCCCCTGCCACCAGTTTGCGTAAGGCCGGTAGCAGCAAATCCATATCGCTTTCTTTGGATAAATAGCCCGAGGCCCCAGCGCGTATTGCGCGCACCGCGTATTGCTCTTCGTGGTGCATGCTGAAAATCAGGATCGGCAAACGTGGCCGCTCTTGGCGAATTAGTTTGATCAACTCCAAACCATTGCGCCCTGGCATGGAGATATCCAATATCACCAGCGACCAGTCGCGCTCGCGCACCGCTTGCAATGCGGCGTTGCCATTCGCGGCCTCGCCAGCGACCACCAAGTCGCTGGTATCGGCCAAAATTTTGCGCAAACCGTCGCGGATGATGGCGTGGTCGTCGGCGACCAGCACTTGCCAGGGGCTCATGCGGTGAACTCCTCGCACCGCGCGGGTCGAGGCATGCAAGGTAGCGCCGACAAAGCCAAATGCAGTTCCACACAGCACCCGTCGCCCGGCGCGCTGACGATCTCCAAGCGTCCACCCACACCGCGAGCCCGCTCACGCATGCTGCTCAGGCCGATGCCGGCGTGGCGCGCGGTGGCAGCCATGCCTTTGCCGTCGTCACGCACGCGCAACACCAAATCGACTCCATCGCTTTGCAAATCGACCCAAACCTTGCGCGCTTGCGCGTGGCGCACCACGTTGTTCAAAGCCTCTTGCACGATGCGGAACATGGCGGTCGCTAGCGCCGGGTTGCGCACCTGGTCCTGCGCGGGTAGGTGAATATGCAATTGCAAGCCGCTGTGGCGCGAAAATTCGCGGATTTGCCAGGTAACCGCATCGCCAAAGCCCAGTTCGTCCAAAATTTGCGGACGCAGCTCGGACGAAATCCGGCGCACCGAGGTGATGGCGGTGTCGAGCATGCTGCGCATTTCGTCCACACTCTGCGGCGCTGCACCACGCCCCTCTCTGACCCGGTTGCCCAGCCAGGCCAGGCTCAGTTTGAGGCCGGTCAGTTGCTGTCCCAAATCGTCATGGAGTTCGCGCGCAATACGCGCGCGCTCTTCTTCGCGCACCGTTTGCTGGCCGGCATACAGGGCTCGCAGTTCCTGGTTCATCGCTGTGAGTTCGTTACGTGCGCGGCGCTGCGCCGTCACATCGCGCAGTACCGCCGTCATTTGAACGCGGCCCCCGATATCGGTCTTGGAGATAGAGGACTCTATCGGGAACTCGCTGCCATCACGGCGCAGGCCGAAAATTTCCAGTTGCGCCGCCATGGTGCGCGGGCCTTGTACGGTGTGCGCGAACACGGCCATTTGCGCATCGTGGCGCACGCGCGAACGCTCGGGCAGCAACTGCGTGAGCGGCTGACCGACAACCTCTTGGGCGCGATAGCCAAACATGGCCTCGGCCGCAGGGTTAAACAACTGGATACGCATGGCACTATCGACGGCTACGATGGCGTCCTTGACCGACTCCACCGTGTGCTGGTAGCGCAAATGGGCATCGCGCAAGGCGGACGCCAGTAGTTCTTTACGACGCAACTTTTGTATCAAAA
>JBBAPY010000284.1:0-3695 GCA_040400635.1 Rhodoferax sp. | reverse complement strand
GTGCCTCGCACAGCGCAGCGGTGCTCATGCCACGATCTGACTCGGTGCGCGCAGCGCCCAATTCGGACAACAAGGCCAGAGCCAGTCCAAAGCGCGCGCCCGGTCCATTGCGTCTGGGCGGCAAACCTGCAATAAGGCCTGGGACATATGCCGTCAGGGCCGCCCCCAACAACACAACGACCCAGGAGAGGTATATCCAGACCAGCAAAATCGGCAGCGTGGCAAACGCACCATACACCGCCGAATACAGCGGCACCATTTCCAGGTACCAGGCCAGCAAGCGTTTGGCTATTTCCAGGCCCATGGCCACAAATAAACCGCCCATCCAGGCATGGCCCCAGCGCACCCGCGTATTGGGTAAGTAATGGAACATAGCAGCCATGCCACCGGCCACCATCAAAAATTGCGTGGTGTCGAGCAAAAACCCCACGCCGCCGGGCATGCCCTCGACCAGGCCGCGCGATGCCGAAATCGCATACGAGCTGACGCTAATGCTGACGCCCAAAATCAAGGGCCCCAGCGTGAGTGCAGACCAGTAAATCAATAGGCGCTGGCCTAGGGGCCGCAAAGTGCGCACGCGCCAGATACTGTTGATGGTGCGGTCGATCGTAAAGATCAGCGCCAGCGAGGTCAGCACCAGCGCGCCCAAACCAAAGGCGCCCAGCTTGCTGGCTTTGCGCGAAAACTGGCTCAAGTAGCCCAGTACCTGACGGGCGATGTCGTCCGGTATCAGACTGGCGACCAGCCACTTTTGCAATACGTCCTGAAACTTGGCAAACATCGGAAAGGCTGTGAGCACCGCCAAGGCCACAGTCAGCAGTGGCACCAGGGCGATGGTGGTGGTAAAGGTCAGGCTGCTGGCGGTCAGGCCCAGGCGGTCTTCGCGGAAGCGTTCCCGCAGGGTTTTGAGGGCCGGAAGCCAGGGCACATGGCGCACATCGGCCAGCCAGAGTTGGAAGCGAGGAAGCAGTTGCATGGCCGGTATGATGCCACCGCCATGCAAACACCTCTTTCCACCTCCCCGATCCCCCCTAGCTCCGAGCCGGCGTTGGCGCCCAGCGCACCGGTGGAAACCCACGTCCATATCAGCCGTGCATTGGCCGTGGGCAGCCTGCTCGGACTGATCGTGCTCAGCCTGCTGTGGGAACTATTGGTGTCCCCGCTGCGGCCCGGTGGCTCCTGGCTGGCGCTCAAGGCCCTGCCTTTGTGCCTGCCGCTGGCCGGGCTGCTGAAAAACCGTATGTACACCTACCGCTGGGTATCCATGTTGGTATGGCTGTACTTCACTGAAGGCGTGGTGCGCGCCTGGGGCGACAAGCCGCCGGGTAACTACTGCGCCATGCTGGAAATTGCTTTGTGCCTGATTCTGTTTGTGGCCTGCCTGATGCATGTGCGCTTGCGCCAGCGTGACGCCAAAAGCGCAGGCCTGAGCGAAGCGCCCATCACTGAACCTAGCTAAAGAACGCGTATGAATCCACCCGCTGCCCTACTGCCTGCGCTGCGCGCTATTGTTGGCGACGCGCATGTATTGACCGAAGGCGATTTAACGGGCTATGAGCTGGACTGGCGAAAGCGCGAGCGCGGCAAGTCGCTGGCGGTTGTGCGCCCGGCGTCCACCGAACAAGTGGCCTTAGTCGTACAAGCCTGCGCTGCAGCGGGGGTAAGCATCGTGCCCCAAGGCGGCAACACCGGCATGGTGGTCGGCTCCACGCCGGACGCCAGCGGAACGCAAGTGGTGCTGAGCCTGACGCGCATGAATGCAGTGCGGGCACTTGATGGAGGCAACCTGACCATTACGGTGGAGGCCGGTTGCGTGTTGCAAAGCCTGCAAGACGTGTGCGAGAAAGCCGGGTTTTTATTCCCCTTGAGCTTGGCCTCGGAAGGCAGTTGCACCATAGGCGGCAACCTGGGCACCAATGCGGGGGGCACCCAGGTGGTGCGCTACGGTAATACACGCGAACTGTGCCTAGGCCTGGAAGTGGTGACCGCACAAGGCGAGGTTTGGAGCGGCCTCACAGGCTTGCGCAAGGACAACACGGGCTATGACCTGCGGCATCTGTTTATAGGGTCAGAGGGTACCCTGGGCGTAATTACCGCCGCCACCATGAAGTTGTATCCCTTGCCCAAATCGCAACTGACAGCCTTGGCTGCCGTGCCCTCACTGGAAGCGGCGGTGCAACTGCTGGGCCTGGCGCACCAGCACCTGAGTGCCGGTCTGACCGGCTTTGAGGTGATGGGCCAGTTTGCTTTGACGTTGGTGGTCAAACATTTCCCGCAACAGCGCGTGCCTTTTTATGAGAGTAACCCCTACTGCGTGGTGCTGGAGAACTCGGACAATGAGTCCGACGGGCACGCACGCAGCCAGTTTGAACGATTGCTGGAGGCGGCTATGGAGGCCGGTTGCGTCAGCGATGCCGTAGTGGCCGAAAGCATGGCCCAGGCGCGCGCGCTGTGGCATATCCGCGAGAGCATTCCGTTGGCGCAGGCGCAAGAGGGGCTCAATATCAAACACGATATTTCGATTGCGGTGTCGCGCATCCCCGAGTTTGTGGCCCGAGCCGATGCAGCCCTGGCGCAGGCCTTTCCCGGCATACGGCTGGTGAACTATGGCCACCTGGGAGACGGCAATTTGCACTACAACGTACAAGCGCCCGAAGGCCAGGACGCCGAAAAGTTTTTGCGCGAACAGGAAGGCCCGGTCAATGGCGTGGTCTATGCGCTCGTGGATGCTTACAACGGCTCCATCTCGGCTGAACACGGCATAGGCAGCCTGAAACGCGAAAAGCTGGAAAAGCACAAGTCTCCCGTGGCACTGGGTCTGATGCGCTCTATTAAAACCGCGCTGGACCCGCACAATATGTTCAACCCCGGACGTATGTTGGCACGCCCATAACCGGCATTTTTCACACCCACCGCATCTATGACCCGCCATACCGAGCGCCCCATCCGCCACCAATACGAAGACTTGCTGCGCCATGCCTATACCCAAGGCGTGCACAAGCAGGACCGCACCGGCACCGGTACCACCAGCGTGTTTGGCTACCAGATGCGCTTTAACCTGCAAGAAGGTTTTCCGCTGGTCACCACCAAAAAAGTGCATTTGCGCTCCATCATCCAGGAGTTGCTGTGGTTTTTGACCGGGTCGAGCAATAACCAATGGCTCAAAGAGCGCGGCGTCAGTATTTGGGACGAATGGGCCAAGCCCGATGGCGACTTGGGGCCGGTCTATGGCGTGCAATGGCGCAGTTGGCCTACGCCGGACGGCAAGCACATCGACCAGATCAGCGAATTGATGACAACCCTGAAGACCAACCCCGACTCACGCCGCATGATCGTCAGCGCCTGGAACGTGGCCGATTTGTCCAAAATGGCGCTCATGCCCTGCCATGCGTTTTTTCAGTTTTATGTGGCGCCAGCTGATGGCCCCAAAACCAAGCCGCGCCTGAGTTGCCAGCTCTACCAGCGCAGCGCAGATATTTTTCTGGGCGTGCCCTTCAATATCGCCAGCTATGCGCTCCTAACGCACATGATGGCCCAGCAGTGCGATATGGACGTGGGCGATTTCATTTGGACTGGCGGTGACTGCCATGTGTACAGCAACCACCACGCGCAAGTGGACCTGCAGCTTAGCCGCGCGCCACTGGCCTACCCTACCCTGCGCATCTTGCGCCGCCCGGCCAGTATTTTTGACTATG
>JBBAPY010000283.1:0-3710 GCA_040400635.1 Rhodoferax sp. | reverse complement strand
TCCCTATTACGAGAAGCGCCCGCGCACCCTCAAAGCGGGCGCCAAAGGCGACGACCCGATGCAAAAAGGCGTGCCGGTCGCGACCATCAAAGGCGGCAGTTTTTTATGCGCGCCGGGCTACTGCATGCGCTACCGCCCCGGGGCGCGACACGGGCAGGATTTGGCTTTGGGCGCCTCACACATCGGCTTTCGCACCGTGAGCGACGCCCCGGCTCCAGCATCCAAAGGGCAAGCGCAATGAACCAAAGTAGGCCAAATGCGGGGGGCTTGCGCATGGCAAAGCTGTTCGGAATCTTGTGCCTGAGCGTTGCCGTTATCAGTTGCGCCGCTCCAACACTGCTTGGCGGGCCGACGCCCGGGCGCAAGCCCAATATTGTTTTTCTGGTCGCTGATGACATGGGCTATGGTGACTTGGGCGTGCAGGGCGATAAAGAGGTTCGCACCCCGCATATCGACGCGCTGGCCGCCTCGGGCGTGCGCTTTACGCAGTACTACGCCAACCACCCGGTGTGCGCGCCCAGCCGGGCCGCCTTGCTCACGGGCGTGTACCAGCAGCGCATGGGCTTTGAGTTCAACCCTGGCGGCGCGGGCCCCAACTTCGGCCTGCCGGTAGACACGCCCACGATGGCTGAGCGCCTTAAAGGCCAGGGCTACGCGACGGCATTGTTCGGCAAATGGCACCAAGGCTACAAGCCCGAGCACCATCCCAACGCCCGAGGTTTTGACGAGTTTTATGGATTTCTGGGCGGCACCCATCCCTACACCGCTGACGGCATCACCCAGTACAACGCCACCGATGCGGCAGACGCGCGTACCAACCGTCTGCTGCGCCAAAGCACGCCAGCGGAGCTGCCCGGACACCTGACAGAGGCGCTGGGCGCCGAGGCCACGCGCTTTATCCGAGCCCATAAAAACGATCCGTTTTTCCTCATGCTTTCGTTTAACGCGCCCCATGTGCCGATGCAAACCACGCGCGCCTACTACCAACGCTTTGCCCACATTGCCGATGAGAAGCGGCGTATCCACCTGGCCATGGTGGAGGCGCTGGATGACCAGGTCGGCGCGGTGCTCCAGACACTCAAAACTGAAGGCCTTGAGCGCGACACCCTGGTCGTGTTTATCAGCGATAACGGCGGGCCGGTGCACCAAACGACCTCCAGCAATTACCCCTTGAGCGGCGGGAAGGACAGCTTTTTAGAGGGCGGCATTCGCGTTCCGGCGGCCGTGCGTTGGCCCGGCACGATTGCGGCCGGTGGCGTCTTGGACATGATGAGCAGCGGCTTTGACATGACGGCCACGGCACTCACGCTGGCCGGGGCCATGCCCGCACAGGGCCTCGATGGTGTCAATCTGATGCCCTGGGTAACTGGCAAAACGAGCGCCACGATTCACGACGCCCTGTACTGGCGCCAAGGCAAGCGCGGCGCGATGCGCCAAGGCGACTGGAAGCTCATCAAAGATGCGGAGCAATGGCGCCTTTTTGACCTGCGCACCGACCAGGCTGAACAGATTGATCTGGCTGCCAGCCAGTCGCAAAAACTAGAGCAATTGCGCACGCTGTGGAACCAGTGGAGCGCCCAGATGAAGCCGCCCGCATGGGCGCCCATTGAAAAAGTCGGCGCGGCTGCGGGCGCGGAATAGTCATTTTTGTAGAAAGCAAGCCTTCAATGAAACTTCGCCCCCTTTTTGCTGCAGCCTTGGTGCTGACGCTGGCCGGCATAGCCCAAGCGGCCGAGCGCCCCAATGTCCTTTTTATCGCCGTCGACGACCTGCGCCCCGAGTTGGGCGCTTATGGCATCAAAGAGGTGAAAAGCCCCCACATCGACCAGCTGGCCAAAACCGGCATGGTGTTTGATAAAGCCTTTGTTCAACAGGCGGTTTGCTCGCCCTCGCGCACCAGTTTGATGACCGGCGCGCGCCCCGATACCACCAAGGTCTGGGACTTGGTGACCCACTTTCGTACCGCGATGCCCGAAGTAGTCACCCTAGGGCAGCACTTCAAGCAAAACGGTTACTTTGTGCAGGGTATGGGCAAGATCTACCACGGCGGCTTTGACGATGCGCCGAGCTGGTCCGTACCTTGGCAGAACCCCAAGGCGCCCAAATACGCGACTGAAATGGCCAATGCCGGCCAGGCCAGCGACCCCGAGGAGGACCCGGATGGCGGCCCCGACGCTGTAAAGGCCAAGGCCAGTGCCAAAGCCAAATCCAAAGTGCGCGGCCCCGTGCTGGAGGGCGCCGACGTCCCCGATGACACTTTCACCGACGGCAAAGTAGCCGATCTGGCCATCCAGACCCTGGGCCAGTTGGGCTCCAAAAAAGAACCGTTTTTTCTGGCGGTGGGGCTGATCCGCCCGCACCTGCCTTTTGTCGCGCCCAAGAAGTACTGGGATTTGTACGACCCGGCCAAGATCCCGATGGCGCCCAATCGCTATCCGCCCAAAGACGCGCCGGACTATGCCATCCGCAACCTCGTCACCGGCGGCGAGTTGCGCATGTACCAGGACATCCCTGAGGGACATTTGCCCGACGATCTGGCGCGTCGCCTCAAGCACGGCTACTACGCGTCGGTGAGCTACACCGATGCCCAGGTCGGGCGCGTGCTGGCCGAGTTGGACCGCCTGGGCTTGCGCAAAAACACCATCGTCGTACTCTGGGGTGACCATGGCTGGAAGCTCGGTGAGCACGACGGCTGGGCCAAGCACGGCAATACCGAAAACGACACCAACGCGCCGCTGATCGTGTCGGTGCCCGGCATGAAGGCGGCCAACACCCATACCAAGGCCTTGGTGGAATTCGTCGACATTTACCCCACGCTGAGCGAGCTGGCCGGCCTGCCGCTGCCCAAGCACTTGGAGGGCAGCAGCTTCAAGCCTGTCCTCGACGATCCAAACCGCAACTGGAAGCCAGCCGTGTTCAGCCAGTACCCGCGCTCCAAAGCCGGTAAGGACAAGGCCGACCTGATGGGTTATGCCATGCGCACCGACCGTTACCGCTTTACGGTCTGGGTGCATACAGCCGATGCCAAGCAGGTGGATGCGGTTGAGCTTTACGACCACCAGAGCGACCCACAGGAAAACGTAAACCTCGCCAAGCTGCCCGAGCAGGCGGAGCTGGTGCGCAAGCTCATGGCCCAATGGTCCGCCGGATGGCGTGGTGCTCTGCCTAAGCTGTAGGAAGTCGCTGGCAAACTAAAGACCAAGCCAGCAAGGGTAAATACTAATTAAACGTTTATCACAATAATGTGACAATCTCATCGAGACACATTTTTTCACTCCAGATTTACCAAAAGGACGCAACGTGGCCAATCCAATTTTCAAGACATCCAACATTCATCGCACCCCGATTTGTGTGGCTATCGCGCTCTTGATCGGCCAGGCCGCCGTGGCGCAACAAGCCCCCGAAGCAAGCGACAAGCCGCTCGATAGCGTGACGGTGACTGGTGTGCGCGCCGCTTTGCAGCGTGCCTCGGAGGTCAAGCGCGACTCGGACCAGGTCATGGACGTCATCACCGCGGAAGACGTGGGCAAACTGCCTGACGCTAACGTGGCAGAGGCGCTGCAGCGCGTGACCGGTGTGCAGGTGACCCGCGTGTGGGGCGAAGGCCAGGGCGTTTCGATCCGCGGACTGCCTTTGGTGCGTGTGGAAGTGGACGGACGCACCGTGCTGGGTTACTCCACCCGCCTGTCACCTCCGGAAAACGACCAACT
>JBBAPY010000282.1:0-3714 GCA_040400635.1 Rhodoferax sp. | reverse complement strand
CCCCAGCCCGCGCAAGGTCTACCTCTTGCAGCGCAAGAAAAGCAAGGTCGGCGACGGCCTGGGAAAAACCACTGGCTGGATACACCGCACCTCGCTCAAAAACCGCGAAGTGGAGATGATGAACCTGGTCAGCTACCAGCGCATCGACGACCAGGGCCTGCACATCCTGGGCGGCGACAAGCCCATGACGCTGGCGGTGGACACCATCGTCATCTGCGCCGGGCAGGAGCCGCAGCGCGAATTACAGGCGGACTTGCTGGCGGCCGGCGCACAGGTCCACCTGATTGGGGGCGCCGATGAGGCCGCCGAACTGGACGCCAAGCGCGCCATCTTGCAAGGCACCCAACTGGCCCTGCAATGGGGCGCACCCGTCAGCCCAGCCAAGGGCGCATCCTTAAGCGCTGCCGCTCCCCCTCCCGCCTCCGCACCAGCAGCTAAGACCGCTGGCGCGCAGGCGATCTAAGCGTCTTACCCGCAGCGCCCAAGAGCAATGCCTACCCCCCACGATCAGCCCGCGCAGGTCTTGGTGCTACAGCACCTGCGCGATGACGGCCCCGGCTACCTGGGCCAGTGGCTGGACGCCAAAGGCATTAGCTGGCATGTGTTCTGCGCCGACGCTGGCGAGGCTTACCCCGCATCGCTTAGCGCCTACCAAGGTATGGCCGTGCTGGGCGGCGAGTGGAGCGCCAGCGACGAGCGCCCTTCCCTGCGCCACGCCGAAACGCTGATGCGCGAGGCCGACGTGCTGGGCGTACCCATCATCGGCCACTGCCTGGGCGGACAACTGATGGCTCGGGCCTTTGGAGGCAAGGTAGAACGCGCCGCGCAGCCTGAGATTGGCTGGATACCGCTGCAAACCACAGGAAGCGCCGCGGCGCGCTACTGGTTTGGCGAAGACGCGGTACCGACAGGGTTGGGCAATGGAACCGGCGCCCACACCCTTTACCAATGGCACCGCGACAGCTTTGTAACGCTGCCGCCGGGCGCGGAACTGATCGCCTCCTCGAAGGCCTGCGCGCACCAGGCCTTTGCCATTGGTCCGCACCTGGGCATGCAGTTTCATATCGAAATCACCGCAGAAAAAATCGGCCTTTGGATGGCCGAGCCAGGGGCATCGTTCTCGCGCCTTGTAAAACGCTGGCCGGACAGCGTACAAAGCCTGGAGACTATGGCTGCGTCTAACGAGCGCTATTTGGCTCGCAGCCATACGCTGGCGGACCGAATTTACGGGGCTTGGCGGGGGCGTTGGTAGCCAAGCTAAAGACAGAATAATCAAAATGTCAATCTGCCTCGTCTATCCAACCCAAGCCCCTTATCCGATAGTCAAACGCCCACCACCAGTGTGTGAATCAATTACAGGCCACCGATAGCACTACTGGGCCTGTAACGGTCACAGTGGCGAGGGACGCCTGAGTTTTGCCCATGCGCCCGGTCGGGCTCGTTGCGTTAAGGCAAGAAAAAACCCTAAGTAATTGACTTACTTAGGGTTTTGATTCTGGCGGAGAAGGCGGGATTCGAACCCGCGGAGGGTTTTACCCCTCGCACGCTTTCCAGGCGTGTGACTTAAACCGCTCATCCACCTCTCCAGAGCCGCCAAGTTTAACCCGAGTCCGTAACCTTGCCCGCAGAGCGTTGGCGGACATCGTGGTTGACCAGTTCAAAGCCGCGTTGCTTATAGCTTTTCCGGCGCTGGCGGGCGTACTAGCGTTTCAAGCCTTAGCGAGTCCCTGCGCCACAGCATCGCGCAAGGCTGCGTTGATGCGGGTCTGCCAGCCCGGGCCTGTGGCCTTAAATGCGTCCAATACATCGGCGTCCACGCGCATATTCAGGGTTGGGCGCTTGACTGCAAGGGCTGGCCGACCGGGACCGCGCTTTATCGTTGCGTGTCGCCAATAGGCCGTCACGGCGTCGGGTTGATTGGGGTCGTAGGGGCCATCATGCAAGGCATGGGCGACAGGCGCATCCCTCGCAGCCTCGCGTTGGACGCGCTCCCAATCGCTAGCATTGCGCTTGGACTTAAGCGGTGTGTTCGGCATACAGTTTCCTTTCCTGTTTAGAGGCGCGGCGCAAAGAAATGGCACGCACTTCATCAGCTTCGCGCATCACATAAACCAGCACCAACACCACGCCAGCCAAATCCACCAGCGCCAAGTCCATGAGTCGGCTTTCGTCAGATCTAGGACTTTGAAGCGTTAACTTGTGGGGCGCATCAAATATCAGCGACGCGTCACTCAATGACAGTCCGTGCTTGACGATATTGGCTGCATCCTTGCGAGGATCAAATGTGAATCGCATTGCACTATTTATTGTATAGGCATAAATTAAGGCCGTCTATGTACTGGCATGGCTCACGGATTTTTCAGCGCTGCTAGACACGAAGCGGTTTAGGCGCGTAGAAAAACCCGCCGGGTTTAACCCGAGTCCGTAACCTTGCCCGCAGTGCGTTGACGCACATCGTGGTTGACCAGTTCAAAGCCGTGCTGTTTATAGCTTTTCCAGCGCGCTCGGGCGTCTTGGATGGCTTGTTCGTCCGCGGACACCAGCTCTATCACCCGCTCGCGGGCGTGTGGGTCGTCCGGTAATTGGTCGGTCATATTGATGAGCACGGACTGACGGGCCAGGTCAGTGGGCACTTGCGCCGCCAGTAAAACCGGGCTGCGAGAGGCAATAGCCGCCGGGGCATCGGCCATCGCGTGCGGCGTGAAGCCCGCGGCCTCGTCCGCCCACAGCACCGCGTCCATGCGCCGCAGCATGGCAGCATCGCCTAGGATGAGAGCTTGCGCGCCGCTGGCCAGCACTTTTCGCACCAGGCGGCAGCAATAAGCCACCCGGTCCTCGATGCCGATATGGAAAGCGACTTGCGTCACTTGGCTTGCGCAGGCCCCAGCAGGTACTCCACCAACAAGCCCACGGGCCGGCCGGTGGCGCCTTTTTGCGCACCGCTCTTCCAGGCGCTGCCCGCAATGTCCAAATGCGCCCAGGGGAACTTTTCGGTAAAGCGTTGTAAAAACTTCGCCGCCGTCACCGCCCCGGCAGCGCGCCCAGCCACGTTGGCCACATCAGCGAAATTGGTTTTCAGACCCTCGGCATAGTCTTCATCCAAAGGCATGCGCCAGCACAGGTCTTGCGCCCGGTCGCCGGCGCTGGCCAAGGCCTGGGCCAGGTCTTCATGGTCCGAGAACATACCGGAACGCACAGCGCCCAGGGCAACCACGCAGGCGCCGGTCAGGGTCGCGATGTCCACCACCGCCGTGGGCTTGAAGCGCTCAGCGTAAGTCAGCGCGTCGCACAAAATCAGGCGGCCTTCGGCATCGGTGTTCAGGATTTCAATGGTTTGGCCACTCATGCTCGTAACCACATCGCCGGGTTTGACGGCTTTGCCGTTGATTAGGTTCTCACAAGAGGGGATCAGGCCGACAACGTTAATGCCCGGTTTGAGCAGCGACAAGGCCTTGAAAGTGCCCAAAACACTGGCCGCGCCGCACATGTCGAACTTCATCTCGTCCATTTCGGGAGCCGGCTTGATAGAGATGCCGCCACTGTCAAAGGTAATACCTTTGCCCACAATCACCGTCGGGGCTTTGGCTTTGGCCGCGCCCTCGTAGCGCAGCACGATAAAGCGCAAAGGCTGATCCGAGCCCTGGGCCACGGCCATAAATGAGCCCATGCCCAACTTGGCCACTTCGCGCGGCCCGAGCACGGTGCAGCTAATTT
>JBBAPY010000281.1:0-3733 GCA_040400635.1 Rhodoferax sp. | reverse complement strand
TATACTCAGCACGCCGAAAAGCGCATGCTTGAGCGGGGCATCAGCAAGGCAGAAGTTGCGCAAACGATAGACACACCGCTGCGAAAAATTCTGGCGCAAAATGGCCGCGAAGAGTTTCAAGGCTGGATACAGCGGGCCGGTAAGCAGCAGTTGCTACGTGTTCTAGTTGAAGGCAATTTGGTCATATTGGTGGTAACCGTCATGGCTACCAGCAAATTTGAAAAATACGGAGTATCACCATGAAAATCGAATACGACCAACAAGCGGACGCTATGTATATTCGTCTGAAAGCGGGCACCGTGGTGGAAAGTGACGAAATTCGTCCGGGTGTTGTTTTTGATTTTGATGCGGACGGCAAAGTGCTGGGCATTGAAATGCTGGACATCAGCCTGCGGGCCGACAACCCGCGTGAACTGGCAATGGAGCTGGTGGGCGCTTAAGCAATACTGAAAAGTGGCTTTCACCTAACCCACAAAAAAGGCCCCTCGGGGCCTTTTTTTGTGCTGCGATTTTTGAACAGATTGAATTTGGGAAGGTAGGTCAGTGCGCCAAACCCACCGGCGGGCGCAGGGGTGGCGTTGATGGTGGTGGACTTAGCCCAGGTCTAGGGCAATAGGTAGACCAGGCAGGTCTCTGGTATCGTTGATTTTGATGAGTCACCAATAGACGACGAGGCCTACGGGCTCGCCGCATTTTTTGCAAAGGTTTTTCATGCAGCTCTACACCGCGCCACGCGCGCCCAACCCGCGTCGGGTACATATCTTTATGGCGGAAAAAGGCATCACTACGATTGCGCAAGTACCCATAGACCTCAATGCTGGGGAACACCGCGCGAGCGACTACCTGGCGAAAAGCCCTTTGGCCAAAGTGCCGGCGCTGCAGCTGGACGATGGACGGGTACTGACGGAAACCCGGGCGATTTGCACCTACCTGGAAGGCCTGTTTCCCGAGCCCAACTTGATGGGCCATGACAGCACCGAGCGCGCCTTTATCGAGATGGCCGACCGGCGCGTGGAGTGGACGATTTTGCTGGGCGCGGCCAATAGTATCCGCCACAGCCACCCGGGCCTGGCGACCCTGGAGCAGCCGCAGTTTCCGGAATTTGGACAGTCGCAAACGGCCAAACTCAAAGCCAATTTGCAAGTCTTTGATGCCATGCTGCAAAACCAGGACTGGATGGCCGGTGAGCGATTTACCATCGCCGATATCACCGCTTTTTGCGCGCTGGAGTTCGCGCGCGGGCTCTTGAAATTTAGACCTGCTGACCTGGGCTACGAAGCCCTGCAAGCATGGCGCGAACGGGTAGCAGCGCGCGCGGCGGCGCAAGTGCTGTAGCCAGCGCTAGGCTTTTGGCGGCGCCAGGGCCCGTTGCGTGGCCAGGACCTTATCCACACGTCGGCCATCGAGATCGATGACTTCAAACACCCAGCCCTGGTGGCTGATGCGTTCACCCAAAGCGGGCAAATGGCCGGTCAAGGCCATGAGCAAGCCGGCCAGGGTGTTGTAGCGGCCCCGGTCTTCGTCGGGTAATTCGTCCAAGTCCAAACGCGCCTTGACTTCATCCACCGGCATGACGCCATCGAGCAACCATGAGCCATCCTCGCGCCGTGTGGCCCAGGCGTCGGCTTGCGCGCCGTATTGCAATTCACCGGTAATAGCCTCAAGCAAGTCGCGCGGCGTGAGCAGGCCTTGCACCACGCCGTATTCATCGACCACGAACAACAAGCGCGCCGCTTTCAGGCGGAACTGCTCCAGCAACTCCATGGCGCTCAAGGTCTCGGGCACAAAAACCGCTGCTTGCGCAAAAGCGGCAATCGGCTCCTGGCTGTGCGCGCCCAGGTCCAGCAAGTGCGCCACGCTGATGATGCCCACCACATCGTCCAGGGAAGCGCGGCACACCGGGTACCAAGAATGCGCACCATTGCCTGCGCCACGCCCGGCCAGTCGCAGGCAATCATCCACGCTGTCCGAGGCGTCTAGCCATTGCACATCGCTGCGCGGCGTCATCAGTGAGGTGAGTGGGCGTTCGTCCAGGCGGAATACGTTTTGCACCATCTGGTGCTCATGTTCTTCGATCAGGCCGGCGTCCACGCCCTCCTCCAGGCTGGCTGATATTTCTTCCTCGGTCACCGCGCGCGCGGTATTGGTGTCTATGCGCAAGAGCTTGAGCGTGGCTGCGGTCGTGCCCGAGAGCAATTTGACAAAGGGCTTGGCCGCCTGGGCCAGCCACAGCATGGGTCGCGCCACCCAGCAGGCCATGGTTTCGGGGTGCAATTGGCCGATACGCTTAGGGACCAACTCGCCAAAAATAATGGTGGTAAAGGTAATGGCGGTCACCACCAAAGCCGTGGCAGTGAGCGCCGCCGCCTTGTCCGCCATACCCAGTGCCATCATCCAGGCGGCCACGCCATCACTGAAAGCGGCCTCGCCGACAATGCCGTTGAGCACGCCGATAGAGGTAATGCCCACTTGCACCGTGGACAAAAACTGGTTGGGGTTGCTGAGCAGTTCCAGCGCCGCTTGCGCCCCCTTGTCACCGGCCTCGGCCAAGGCGCCCAAGCGGGCACGGCGGCTGGCGGTCAGCGCCAATTCGGACATGGCAAAGACGCCGTTGAGCAGCGTCAAAAAAATAATCAGCAAAAATTCCATGGAATCCACAAGACAATCAGCGGTATGGCACTTTACTTGATAGGCGACATCCAAGGTTGCGACAGCGCGCTGGGGCGCTTATTGGCCCATATCGATTTTTCAGCCAGCCGCGATACGCTGTATGTGCTGGGCGACCTGGTCAACCGCGGGCCCGACTCCGCAAGCGTGCTACGCCGCTTGCGGGCGCTCGATGGCGCGGCCCACTGCCTGCTGGGCAACCACGACCTGCATTTGCTGGCCGTGGCGCAAGGGCTGCGCAAAGCGCACCGCAAAGACACGCTCGATAGCGTGTTGCAGGCACCGGACCGGGAAGACTTGCTTGACTGGTTGCGCCACCAGGCTATGGCCATGCACCTGCGCCACCACGGCGT
This sequence comes from Rhodoferax sp., assembly GCA_040400635.1. GTDB lineage: Bacteria > Pseudomonadota > Gammaproteobacteria > Burkholderiales > Burkholderiaceae_C > Allorhodoferax. The sequence continues at coordinate 713 of JBBAPY010000281.1, read as the reverse complement.
CTCGGTCTTGATGGTGCACGCCGGAGTCCTTCCGGCATGGACCTGCGAAAAAACCATGGCCCTGGCCGCTGAGGTGCAAACCATGTTGCGCGGCCCGGACTACGCGATTTTTTTGGCGACTATGTACAGCGGGCTGCCAAACCAGTGGGATGATGGCCTGCAAGGTAATGACCGTTTGCGCGTGATCGTGAACGCCCTGACGCGCATCCGCTTTTGCAACGCCCAGGGGCGCATGGAGTTTGAGACCAAGGAGGGACTGGCGGCCACGCCCGCAGGGCATACGGCCTGGTTTGACGCGCCGGGACGGCGCACGGTTGGCGATACCGTGGCTTTCGGCCATTGGTCCACGCTGGGATGGTTGGGCCGCAGCGACGTGCTGTCCTTGGACAGTGGCTGCGTTTGGGGAGGCTGCCTGAGCGCGCTGCGCCTGGATACGCCCGATGGGCAGGGGCGCCTACACCATACGCTGATGCAAGTGCCTTGCGACCAGGCGCAAGCGCCGGGCGACTAAGACGAGGTTTCTTCCGTCGCCTTGAACAAAAAGGCCACGCGCCGCTTGGGCTTGATGTTGGCCGAGATGCTGCGCCCGCCAGTGCGCGGAGCCGCTTCCCAGGAAGGCTTGACTTCGGGCGCCACACTGGGCTCGTAAGGCTGGTCAAAAAACGGGTCTTTGGGTGGTGCAGGCGGGCGGGTGTAGTCGCGCCTGGGCGCGC
>JBBAPY010000280.1:0-3737 GCA_040400635.1 Rhodoferax sp. | reverse complement strand
GGCCTACAGCAACTGGCTGGGCATTTTGCAAGGCACGCTCACCGAGACCGTAAACAAAGGCGGCAAAAGCTTTGTGCGCGGGCTCAACCCCGACCGCGTCTATACCGGCGCGGACGGCAAACCCCTAGTGCTGCATGGCCGCTCGTTGCTGTTTGTGCGCAACGTGGGCCATTTGATGAGCAACCCGGCCATCACCTACACCGCTAAAGACGGCAGCACCCACGAAATTCCCGAAGGTATTTTGGACGCCGTGGTCACCACCGCCATCGCCATCCACGACATCCAGCGCACCCAGGCCGATGCCGCTGCTGGGCAGGTGCGCAACTCGCGCAAAGGCTCGGTGTATATCGTCAAGCCCAAGATGCACGGCCCGGCTGAGGTGGCTTTTGCCGATGCATTGTTTGGCCGTGTCGAAGCCTTGCTTGGCTTGCCCGAAAGCACCGTCAAGCTGGGCATCATGGACGAAGAGCGCCGCACCAGCGTCAACTTGCAAGCCTGCATTGCCGCTGCGCGCAGCCGTGTGGCCTTTATCAACACCGGCTTTTTAGACCGCACCGGCGACGAGATGCACACCGCCATGCACGCCGGCCCGATGATCCGCAAAGCCGAAATGAAAGCCACGCCCTGGATCGCGGCCTACGAGCGCAGCAATGTACTCACCGGCCTGGCCTGCGGCCTGCGCGGCAAAGCACAGATCGGTAAAGGCATGTGGGCCATGCCCGACCTGATGAAGGCCATGGTGGAGCAAAAAATCGTACACCCCAAAGCCGGTGCCAATACCGCTTGGGTGCCCAGCCCCACCGCCGCCACGCTGCACGCCCTGCACTACCACCAGGTGCTGGTCAGCGATGTACAAAAGCAACTTGAAACCGTCGACTTGCGCAAAGTACGCGCTGGTTTGCTCAATGACATACTGACCATTCCCGTGGCCATCGACACCGGCTGGAGCGAGAAAGAAAAACAGCAAGAGCTGGACAACAATGTGCAAGGCATTTTGGGCTATGTGGTGCGCTGGATCGACCAGGGCGTGGGCTGTTCCAAAGTGCCCGACATCCACAACATCGGCCTCATGGAAGACCGCGCCACGCTGCGCATTTCTAGCCAGCATATTGCCAACTGGTTACTGCACCGCATCGTCACCAAAAAGCAAGTGCAAGCCACCTTCGAGCGCATGGCCGAGGTGGTGGACGGGCAAAACGCGAGTGATCCGCTGTACCAGCCCATGGCCGGTAACTTCAAAACCTCCAAAGCCTACAAAGCCGCCACCGACCTGGTGTTCAAAGGCCTGGCGCAACCCAGCGGCTACACCGAGCCGTTGCTGCACGCCTGGCGTTTGAAGGTGAAAGCGCAGCGTAAATAGTCTGCTGCTTCAATGCAACAAAGCGCGGCACCCTCGGGTGCCGACTTTTTTTGGGTACGAAGGACGCACTACACGCCCAAAAACCCCGCCAGCGCCGGGTCGCGCAACAAGTCCTGGCCACTGCCTTGCAACACCACCTGGCCTTTTTGCAGCACGATGGCGGTGTCAGCGCGTTCCAGCACTTTGCGGTAGTCGCGGTCCACGATCAGGGTGGCGATGCCGCTTTGGCGTATGCCTTCGATCACGCGCCAGATTTCGGCCACGATCAAAGGGGCCAGCCCTTCGGTGGCTTCGTCCAGGATGATGAGCTGCGGATGCGTCATCAAAGCCCGGCCTATGGACAGCATTTGCTGCTCGCCACCCGATAGCTCGGCACCCAGATTGGACAGGCGCTCGGCCAAGCGCGGGAAGGTTTCCATCACCCTTGCAAACGGCCAGTCGCGGCGCCCGTCGGTGCCTGGGCGTGCGGCCATCACCAGGTTTTCGCGCACCGTCAAATTAGGGAAAATGCCGCGTCCTTCGGGCACATAGGCCACGCCTAAGCGGGCCATTTCATGCGGTCGGCTGCGCGAGACATCGACGCCGAAAGCGCGGATAGTGCCGCTGCGCTGCGTCACATGCCCGAGCAAGGTGCGGATGAGCGTGCTCTTGCCCATGCCATTGCGTCCCAGCAGGCCCATAGTCTGGCCGCGCGCAATGTCCAGGTCCACACCATACAAAACCTGGCCTGAACCGTACCAAGCCTCAATCCCGCGCGCTTGCAAAATAGGGCCTTGCATCAGTGCTCCCCCAAATAGGCCACCCGCACTTCGGGGCTGTTGCGTACTGCTTCGGGGCTGCCGCAGGCAATGCGTTGACCGTTGACCAGCACAGTAATCACATCGGCGACGCGGAACACCGCGTCCATGTCGTGCTCGATCAGCAGCATGGCGTGGCTGGTCTTGAGCGCGGTCAGCAGTTCCAGCATGCGGTCGGTTTCTTCTGCACCCATACCCGCCAGCGGCTCGTCCAGCAACAGCACCGATGGCCGCGTGGCCAAGCACATGGCGATTTCGAGCTGACGCTTTTGCCCGTGCGACAGCAAACCGGCTTGGCGGTCCAGCGCGTCCTGCAATCCCGCTTGCGCGGCAGCGTGTTGCGCTGCTTGCATGCTTGTGGCACAGGCGCTAGCACCGCGCCACCAGGCCCAGGCTTGCTGGTGCATGGCCTGTGCTGCGAGGCGGCAGTTTTCCAGCACCGTGAAGCTGGGGTAAATGGTATTGCGCTGGTAGCTGCGGCCTAGGCCGGCGCGGGCGCGACGCGGCTGGCTCCAAGCGCTCACATCCTGCCCGAGTAAATGCACCGTGCCCGCCGATGCTTCCAATTCGCCGGACAGGATGTTGACCAGCGTGGACTTGCCCGCGCCATTGGTGCCTATGACGGCGTGCACGCTGCCGCGCGCAACGTCGATAGACACATTGTCCAAGGCGGTCAGTCCACCCCAGCGGCGACTGATGCCGGTACCGCGCAGCAGTATCTCAGGGCTGTGCATGGCCTGCCTTGCTTGGCGCCGCATGGGCCAAATCATCGCGGCCTTGCCAGGCGCGTACGCGGCCCAGCAACTGCGCCGGCATGCCCACCAGACCGCGCGGCAAGAGGGCTACGCTGGCAATGATGGTGAGCCCCAAGCCCAGATGCCAGTGCTTGGCAAACTCGCCAAAGATGGCCTCGGAGCGGAAAAATTCTTGCAACAGGGCAAATGCAAACGCACCTATCAGTGCGCCGCGCAAATGCCCCAGGCCACCCAGAATAATGATGATGAGCACTTCGCCCGAAATATGCCAGCTCATCATTTCCGGGTTGACAAAACCGTCTTTCACCGCAAACAAAAATCCGGCCAGTCCGGCAATGCCACCCGAGACCACAAACGCCGCCAACTTGTAGGGATAGGTGGAAAAACCGGTGGCGCGCATGCGCTGTTCATTCACCCGGATACCCGCTAAAGCATGGCCGAATTTGGAGCGGCCCAGCAAGGCTAAAAACGCGAAGGTGCCCAACAGGCACGCCAGCGTAAAGCGGTACATCACCAGGGGCTTATCCAAATCCAGCCAGTCACCCAGCGTCGGTTTCATCATCAGATAGATGCCGTCGGTGCCTCCACCCAAAGGCGTATCGTGCACCACGTAATAGGCCATTTGTGCGAACGCCAAGGTGACCATGATGAAGTACACGCCTTTGGTACGCAAGGACAGCGCGCCCACCACCAACGCATAAGCTGCGGCCAGCAACACGCACAAAGGCAACAAGGTCAGCAGCGAGGCTGGCCCGTCGGATGGCGATAAAAGTACGGTGGCATAAGCGCCTATGCCAAAAAACGCCGCCTGCCCAAAACAGACCA
>JBBAPY010000279.1:0-3741 GCA_040400635.1 Rhodoferax sp. | reverse complement strand
AGGCAGCGACCAGCGCATCGGCTACCACTTTATTTACGCAGGCGCAGGTTACGGCGGAAGCTGTTTTCCCAAAGACATCAGCGCCTTGGTCAAGTCCGCGCAGCAAATCGGCATGGACCCCTTTATCCTGAACGCGGTTGAGGCGCGCAACCAGGCGCAAAAGCGGGTGATCTTCGACAAACTCAAGGCGCACTTTCTGGGTGACTTGTCCAATAAGGTGATCGGGCTCTGGGGCCTGGCCTTCAAACCCAATACCGACGATATGCGCGAGGCGCCCAGCCGCGTGCTGATGGAAGCCTTGTGGCAAGCGGGAGCGCGGGTGCAAGCCTACGACCCAGCGGCCATGGACGAAACGCAGCATATTTACGGACCACGCCCTGATCTTTTGCTCTGCGGTACCAAAGAGGCCGCGATGCAAGATGCCGACGCGCTGGTCATCATGACTGAGTGGCGCCAGTTCAAAGCGCCAGACTTTGATGCCATCAGGATCGCTTTGAAGCAGCCCGTGATTTTTGACGGACGCAACTTGTTTGAACCCGCACGCATGCGCGAGCGCGGCTTTACTTACCAGGGTATTGGCCGATGAGCGCCGTGCTGGCTCTGGTGGCCGAGCTTCCCTGGCGCGCGCGTTTTGCCAGCCTGGTAGCCTGGCTGTTTAACAGCCTGTGCCTGCTCTTGCTGCCGGTCATGCCCGCCGTGATGAGTATCTTGCTGCGTGACCTGCGCTTTGTCCGTAACTACCGCCTGTACCTGCGCAAGTTCGTGGTGCACTTTCAGGCCTTGCGCGAAGGCCCGGTGCAGCACTACCTGGCCGATGTGTTCTTGCGCGAAAAACAAGTGCCGGCGCATATTGAGGGTGAATGCATCCAATGCGGCAACTGCTGCCTGGACAAACGCTGCGCTTTTTTAGAGCCGGTGGGCGAAGGCAAACTGGGCTGCGGTATTTACGGCACCTACTTGCGCCGCTATTCCAATTGCGGCTCCTTCCCTTTGCATGCGCACGACATTGCGCGTTACCAGTGCCCTAGCTATTTTGTGGTTGCCGCGCCGAAAACCATCTGGATCGGCAAAGCGCAAGACTAGGCTTTAAGGTGCTGCAAGGCCAGCCGAGCTTAAAGAGGGCATGCCGGCCATTTCTTCCTGCCATACCACCGCGCGCATGATGGCCTCGGTAGCCTCCACGATGCTAGGCCAGCCCATGCCGGCCGCCGTAGCCGCAGCGCGCAGCCCTATCGCCCGCAGGTTCTCGGGCGCGTTCAGCAGGCTTTGTGCGGCCATCACAAAGCTAGGTTCCGATTCGGGGTCGGCCAACATGCCGTTGACGCCGTTACGGATGATGTCGCCCGCAGCAGCATGGTCAAAGGCCACCACCGCCAGACCCGAGGCCATAGCCTCCAGCGTCACATTGCCAAAAGTCTCGGTCTTGCTGGCAAACACAAACACATCCGCGCTGGCGTAATGGCGTGCCAGGTCCTCGCCGGTGCGAAAGCCCGCAAAAATGATGCCCTTGTCTTGTGCCTGTTCCAGCTCAGCGCGCATCGGCCCGTCACCCACCATGACCAAGCGCAAAGCCGGTTGCAACTGCTTGGCTGCCTGGTAGGTTTTGATGACCAACTGCAAATTCTTTTCTACGGCAATGCGCCCGACGTAAAGCATCACCGGGCTGTCGTCCTGCACGCCCCATTGCGCGCGCAATGCGGCGTCGCGCTTAGCAGGGGAGAACAACTGCGTCTCCACCCCTCGCGGCACCACATGCAGCCCCTTAAAGCCTTTGTGGCCCAGCTCATGCGCCAAATTGGCCGTGGGCACCATAGTGGCGTGTGCGCTGTTATGGAACTTTTTCATATACGCCAGAATCGCGCCGCTCAGCCAGGCCAAACCATAGTGTTGGCTATAGGCGTGAAAGTTGGTACGAAAGTCGGTGCTCACTGGCAGCTTGAGCTTGCGTGCCGCTTGCAGTGCCGACCAGCCCAGCGGACCTTCGGTGGCAATGTGCACCACGTCCGGCCGCTGGCGCGTCCAGAGTTTGAGCAATTCGCGTTTGGCCGGCAGGCCCATGCGCAACTGTTTATAGAAAGGAATCGGAATGCCGCGCACCAGCACTTCTTCAAAATTGGTGGTGTGATCAGCGGTTTGCCCTGCTTGCTGACGCGGCCTGACCAGCCACACCACATGCCCGCGCTCGCGCAGACCGAGCACGATTTTGGACAAGGTATGCGCCACGCCGTTGATATCAGGCGGGTAGGTCTCGGTGACCACGGCGATTTTGAGCGCAGTGTGCGTGGGCGCAATGCGCTCGACCTGGATAGTAGAGGTGTAGCTCATGCTTGCGAATGTCGCAAAGCAATGCAGCAGTTTCATGAAGATTACATGACGTTTTAATGAACTACCCTTGTAGGGCTTTGAGCTCGCGCTTTGTCATCAAATTTTCATGCAAAAGCGGGACATTGCGACTGCTAGGTCGTGTCGTGCCTAGGTTTTACGTCCAACAGGAGCCACTATGCACCCCTTTTTCGAAACTGTCGCCACCCAGCGTTGGGACGATCACCGTTACTACCACCATAGCCGGATCAACCAGTTTTTGCATTTGATCAGCGCTATGTCCTTCTTGGTGGCCTATGTGTTTTTGTTTATCGACCCGGTGGTTTCCGCCCTGGTGGCCTGGCTGGTTTCCATGACCACACGCCAAATCGGTCATTTCTTCTTTGAGCCTAAAGACTATGACCATGTGAACCAAGCCACCCATGAACACAAAGAAGAGATCAAGGTGGGCTACAACCTGTTTCGCAAAATTGTGCTGCTCAGCATCTGCGCCGCCATTCCGGTCATCGCTTATTGGATGCCCGACGCGCTGCAATGGGCGGTTCCCCAGGCCTACGAAGACACCCCCATCCGCATGACCGCCATGGCTTGGTTGTTTTTAGGCGCCGGCGGCTTGGTATTCCGCGTCCTGCAACTGTGGAAGCAAGAAAACCTGACCGCTGGTTTGGCCTGGGCTTACAAAATCATCACCGACCCGGTGCATGACATCAAGATGTACCACAAGGCCCCGCTATACCTGCTGCGCGGCCAGTTGATCGACCCCATGGACCACGTCAGCGCCCCCGGCCACCAAGCATCAGCGTAGCCGGGCAAACTGCATCAGCGCACCAGGCCACTGAGCACAGGCCAGCGCTGTTGCAGCATTTCTTTGAGTACCTGGCGGCGGATAGAGCGGTGTGACTGCGTCGCATCGTTCCACCACCAAGCGTCCGATTGCATAGCCAAGGTAGCCGCTACAAAGCGCTCGCAAAACACATCAAAGGTCTGGTCATCAAAGTTGAAACTAAAAATCATGCGGCCCGAGCCTACCCAACTCAGGGCAACGCCATGTTCGCGCAAATAGTATTGCAACAGCCAGTGGTAACGCCCCGGCTGCTCAAACACCACGGCCCACACGCTTTCCATGCCACGCACCCGCACCGGCACGCCTGCATCTTCAAGGCGCTGGTTCAGCTTGGCTTGGCGGCCGTTCCACAGCGCAGAAGCATTGGCATACACCGCTTGAACTTCCGGCGTCTCGATGTAGTGCAAAAACACATTCATGGCACACATTACATAGGGGTGTGCGTTAAAGGTGCCGCGCGCAAAGCACACGTTGCCCGGGCTGTCATCGCCAAAGCGCTTCATCCAGCGGCTTTGTCCGCAGACCACGCCCACCGGCAAGCCGCCGCCCAAAGTCTTACCGTAGGTCACCATATC
>JBBAPY010000278.1:0-3750 GCA_040400635.1 Rhodoferax sp. | reverse complement strand
CATCCAGGCCAAGATCCGCGCCAATCCGCTGCTCAAGGGCGTCGACGCCGAGCGGGTCAAGCCGCGCGTGCTGACGCTGACCCAGTCCACCTACGACGGCGTGCTCTACAACACCGAAACGGTGAAAAACATGCTGGACGGCTATGTGGAGAACATCCACTTTGACGAAGCCTGGTTGCCGCATGCAGCCTTTCACCCGTTTTACGGCAGTTACCACGCCATGGGCAAAAAGCGCAAACGCCCCAAGGAAGCGATGGTCTATTCCACACAGTCGATTCACAAACTCTTGGCCGGTATCAGCCAGGCCAGCCATGTGTTGGTGCAGGACTCGCAAACCGTCAAGCTGGACAAGCATTTGTTCAACGAGGCCTACCTGATGCACACCAGCACCAGCCCGCAGTACAGCATCATCGCAAGCTGCGATGTCGCCGCCGCCATGATGGAGCCACCCGGTGGCACCGCCTTGGTGGAAGAAAGTATTTTGGAGGCCTTGGATTTCCGCCGTGCCATGCGCAAAGTGGACGAGGAATACGGCCAGGACTGGTGGTTCAAAGTTTGGGGGCCAGACAGAATAGCCGAAGAGGGCGTGGGCCGCGCGGACAATTGGAAGTTAAAGGGCGAAGCTGCCAAAGCCAAGGCCGGCGTCAACTGGCACGGTTTTGGCAAGATGGCCAGCGACTTCAATATGCTGGACCCGATCAAGGCCACCATCGTGACGCCGGGCTTGGATTTAAGCGGTAAATTTGCCAAACAAGGCATACCCGCGAGCATCGTTACTAAGTTTTTGGCCGAGCATGGCGTGGTGGTGGAAAAGACTGGTTTGTACAGCTTCTTCATCATGTTCACCATCGGTATTACCAAAGGCCGCTGGAATAGCATGCTCACCGCCTTGCAGCAGTTCAAAGATGACTACGCCAAGAACCAACCCATGTGGCGCGTCTTGCCCGAGTTTGTGCAGAAATATCCGCGCTACGAAAAAATGGGCTTGGCCGACCTGTGCCAGCATGTGCATCAGTTGTACGCCAAATACGACATCGCGCGCCTGACGACCGAGATGTACCTGAGCGACCTGACTCCAGCCATGAAGCCCAGCGACGCTTATGCGCACATTGCTTTGCGCAAAACCGAACGCGTGGAGATCGACCACCTGGAAGGCCGCGTTACCGTGGGCCTGGTCACGCCTTACCCGCCCGGTATTCCGCTGCTGATTCCTGGGGAAGTGTTCAACAAGAAAATTGTGGACTACCTCAAATTCGCCCGCGAGTTCAATGCTTTGTGTCCGGGATTTGAAACCGACATCCACGGCCTGGTCGAGGAAACCGACGACAGCGGCAAAACGCGTTACTACGCCGATTGCGTTCGGGCTTAAAAAAAGGAGCGCCTCGGCGCTCCTTTCTCGCATGCAAGCCGATTGCTATTCGGTTTGCACACCCATAGTCTTGTTAAACCCGCCATCGACAAAAGTGATTTCGGCAGTCACGCCCGATGCTAAATCGCTTAACAAAAACGCGGCTACGTTGCCCACGTCTTCTAGGGTGACGTTGCGGCGAATGGGGGAGGCGTCGGCTACCACTTTGAGCAGTTTGCCGAAGTCTTTGATGCCGCTAGCCGCGAGCGTTTTGATAGGGCCGGCGCTGATGCCGTTGACGCGAATGCCGCGCGGGCCGACGGCTTCGGCCAGGTAGCGCACCGAGGCTTCGAGCGAGGCTTTGGCCAGGCCCATGGTGTTGTAGTTGGGGATGATGCGGTCCGCGCCCAGGTAGCTCAGCGTCAGCAGGGCCGAGCCGGGACGTAAGCGGGGCAGGGCGGCTTTGGCCATGGCCGGGAAACTGTAGGCGCTGATGTCGTGCGCGATCTTGAAAGCCTCGCGGCTGATGCCTTCCAGAAAATTACCGGCAATCGCCTCGCGCGGTGCGAAGCCGATGGCGTGCACAAAGCCATCAAACTCGGGCCAGTGCGCGCCCAAGTCAGCAAACAGGTGGTCGATTTGCGCGTCGTCGCCCACATCGCAGTCAAACACCAGCGTGGAATCGAAATCGGCAGCAAATTCGGTGATGCGTTCTTTGAAGCGTTCGCCCACGTAGCTAAAGGCCAGTTCCGCGCCCTGCGCCCGGCAGGCCTTAGCGATGCCGTAGGCAATCGAGCGATTGGACAGTACGCCGGTGATCAGTAATTTTTTGCCTGTTAAAAAGCCCATGTTCGTCGGTGCCCTGAGTTATTGCCAGCGGAGATTGTCGCATGCAGCTTTAGCGCATAAACACGTAGGCTGCCAGCGCCAGAACAACGATGGCGCCGAACACCAGTGCGCCCATGCCTGGGCCTTCATTGCCTTCTTGGGCCAGTGCCGGTGCGGCGCTCACATCTTGCGCGGGCGCGGCATAGGCCTCGGGGTAACGGGCCTGCATGGCCAGGTCAAAGCGTTTAAAGAAATCTTCGGCCAGCGACTTGGCCACACCATCAATCAGTCTTTGGCCCATTTGCGCCACTTTGCCACCCACCGACGCGTGCACTTCGTAGCTCAGGGTGTTGCCGCGGCCATGGGGCGTGAGCAGTACTTTGGCATTGCCCTTGCCAAATCCTGCCGGACCACCTTGGCCTTCAAAGCTGATGGTGTAGCTGTTAGGCGGGTTGATATCGGACAGCGTAATCTTGCCACTGAACTTGGCGGAGACCGGGCCGATTTTCAGGGCCATGCCGATGGCGAAAGTGTCCGGCCCATTGGCCTCGACTTTGTCGCAGCCGGGAACACATTGTTTTAAGACTTCGGGGTCGTTGAGTGCGTCCCAGGCTTGTTGTTGCGTGATCGCCAGATCGCGGCTTCCTTGCATTTCCATGGTATTTCCTTTCTTCGCTATTTAAAACGTGGCCGCTGTGGCCTTATTGCTTCATCAGTTTGGCCAGGCTGCTGGCCAGGTCTTCCAGCTTGGTCAGGTTGTGGATCGCCACCATGCCATGCGCCACCTGGTTGAGCGCCTGCGCACCCTGGGCCAGCGGCGCGTAGCCATCAAAGCGCAGCAAGGGGTTGAGCCACAAAATCCGCCGCGTGTGCAGCTTCAGCCAGGCCAATTCCTCTGCTAACTCCTGCGGCTCGCCAGTGTCCAATCCATCGGTCACGATCAGCACCATGGTACGCCGCCCTACTAGCGTCCGTGCATGGTGCTCCCGTAAGCTTGCAAGTGACTTACCCAACTGCGTGCCACCAGCAAAGTCTTCAATACAGGCATTAGCATGGTCCAGCATGGCGTCGGTGTCGCCCAACTTAAAGGCGCCAGTCAATTCGGTGAGCTGCGTACCAAAGGCAAACACGGCACGGCGCGGGTGCTTGCGCGTGGCAGCATGCAAAAAGGCCAGCAGCAAGCGCGCATAGCGTTCCATCGAGCCGGACACATCGACCAGCACTAGCAGAGGCAAAGGCTGCTGGCGCCGCTCGCGCTTAGGCAGGTGCAGGGTTTCGCCGCCCAAGCGCACGGCGCTGCGCAGCACGCCGGACCAATGCAACTGGTTTCCATTGGCGCCCGGACGCATACGGCGGCTGGCATGCTGCGGCAGGGGCAGGGCAATGTCGCGGGCCAGGCGCTCGACCAAACGGTATTCGCTGGCGGACAAGGCGTTGAAGTCCGCGTGGCGCAGGCGGTGGACGTCGCTGGCTGTCATGGCGGCGTCAAAGTCCACTTTTTGGTCTTCGGTTTTGGGTTTGGCTTGCTGGGCGCGTATTTTGGGCGGTGACAGTGCTTCACGCACCCGGGGCCT
>JBBAPY010000277.1:0-3766 GCA_040400635.1 Rhodoferax sp. | reverse complement strand
TAGCCCTGCTCAACCAATACCCCGAGGTGCATGGTGCAGCCTGGCTGGATGCGCAAAAGCGCTTGCGCGCCAGCGGCGGCGCAAGCTTCAACTGGAGCTACCCGGCCTATGGCAGCAATGCGGTTGCTTTGGACTCGGACGGCGACTACGCCTTTAAGTGGGCCACAGCGCAGCGCCAGGTGGTCTATTTAATGCAGCCCAAAACCGGGGCGACTGCACCCCTGTTGCAGGTCTACATCCCGCTGGTGGATAAAGGCCAGCCAGCGGGCGTCGTCCTGGCCGAGCTATCCATCGACGGCCTGTACCGCTACGGCATCCCCAACGAAATTGCCGCCCGGTACGGCATTTCGCTGCTCGACGCCAAAGGCGCGGTGCTGGCCGGCGTGGCCCTACCCATGAAAAAGCCGGTGAGTCAGATACTGCCCTGGACGCGCAAGCCCGGCAGCTACAGCATGGCGGTCTCGCCGGTGGGCTCGGACCTGCTGGTGCGCGCCGAGGCCTACCGCGCATCCATGGGCGTCATTGGCACCGGCTTGTTCTGGCTGGTCAGCGCCCTGAGCGTGATGACTACCTGGATGCTGATTGCCAACTGGCGCCACAGCCGCAAGCGTTTGCAAGCACAACAGGCATTGATGTCAGAGACCAATTTCCGCCGGGCCATGGAAAACTCCATGCTCACTGGCATGCGCGCCATGGACTTGCAGGGGCGCATTACCTATGTCAATGCCGCTTTTTGCATGATGACCGGCTGGAGCGAGTCCGAACTGGTGGGTCGCACTGCGCCCTTCCCGTACTGGCCCGAAAGCGATCGCGAAGAGCTGTCAGCCCTGCTGGGCCAGGAGCTGTCCGGCAAGACCAGCCAGGGCGGCATCCAGGTGCGCGTGAAGCGGCGCGATGGCGGCGTGTTTGATGCGCGTCTGTATGTTGCGCCGCTGATCGACGCCATGGGCACGCAAACGGGATGGGTCACCTCCATGACCGACATCACCGAACCCAACCGGGTACGCGAGCAGTTGTCGGCCTCACACCAACGCTTTACGACCGTGCTGGAGGCGCTGGACGCCTCTATCTCGGTAGCGCCCCTGGGCAGTGACGAACTGGTGTTTGCCAACAAGCTCTACCGGCAGTGGTTTGGCACGGCGGCGGGCGGGCATTTGCAATTGGTCGCCGAGGCCGGCGTGCCCCAAAGCCGCACCAACCACGACAACCACAGCAATGACGTGGACTTGTTTGCCGGTCTGCCGCTCAACACCCTGGCCGAGGCCGAAGCAGAAAGTGCAGAGATCTTTATCAGCGCTTTGGGCAAGTGGCTGGAGGTACGCACCCGTTACCTAGGCTGGGTGGACGGGCGCCTCGCACAAATGGTGATCGCCACCGATATCAGCAGCCGCCGCCTGGCCGAAGAGCAAGCAGCCACGCAAGCCGAGCGCGCCCAAAGCGCAAGCCGCATGATCACCATGGGCGAGATGGCCTCCAGCGTGGCGCACGAACTCAACCAACCGCTGACCGCCATCAACAATTATTGCAATGGCATGGTCTCGCGCATCAAGGACCAGCAAATTACGCAAGACGAACTCCTTGGCGCACTGGACAAAACCGCCAAACAGGCCCAGCGCGCGGGTCAGATCATTCACCGTATCCGCAGCTTTGTGAAGCGCAGCGAGCCCAACCGAATGCTGGCCGAGGTGGAGCCTATGGTGGCCGCCTCGCTGGAACTGGCTGAGATTGAGCTACGCCGCTTTAATGTGCGCCTGAACTGCAACCTGGGCGGCCGCCTGCCGGCCTTAATGGTAGACCGCATTTTGATCGAGCAGGTGCTGGTCAATTTGCTGCGCAATGCCGCCGAATCCGTGGACGCGGCCCAGCGCCCCAGCCCTGAGCGCATTGTGGAACTGCGCGTCGTAGCCGGTATTTTCGAGGGTAAAAAAAGCATCGAATTTTCGGTTCAGGACAGTGGCAAAGGCATTGCGGCCGATGTGATGCCGCGCCTGTACGAGGCCTTCTTCTCTACCAAGGCCGAGGGCATGGGCATAGGCCTGAGCCTGTGCCGCTCTATCGTCGAGTCGCACCGCGGGCGCCTGACAGCGGAGAACCTCTACAATGAAGGCGCAGTTACCGGCTGCAAGTTCACCTTCTGGTTGCCCTTGACCTAAAGCGCAAGATAAAAAAAGAAGTTTGCATCAAGCGAGAAAATACATGCAGGAATCTTCCAATAGTTTGCTCCCGAAAAAAGGTACTGTGTATGTCGTCGACGACGACGAGGCGGTACGGGACTCTGTGCAATGGTTGTTGGAAGGCAAGGGCTACCGGGTGCGCTGCTTTGACTCCGCAGAGTCCTTTCTCAGCCGCTATGACGCCCGCGAAGTGGCATGCCTGCTGGTCGATATCCGCATGGGCGGCATGACCGGACTGGAGCTGCAAGCCCGCCTGATTGAAATTCGCTCTCCCTTGCCGATCGTGTTTATTACCGGACACGGAGACGTGCCCATGGCGGTGGACACCATGAAAAAAGGCGCGATGGACTTTATCCAAAAGCCCTTCAAAGAAGCCGATCTGGTGCGCCTGGTAGAGCAAATGTTGGACCACGCCAAGGACTCGTTTGCCGATTCCCAACTGGCTGCCAGCCGCGACTCTTTATTGTCCAAACTGACCATGCGCGAGTCGCAGGTACTGGAACGCATCGTGGCCGGGCGCCTGAACAAACAAATCGCCGACGACCTGGGCATCAGCATCAAGACGGTGGAGGCGCACCGCGCCAACATCATGGAAAAGCTGAGCGCCAACACCGTAGCCGATCTGCTGAAGATCGCCCTGGGCCAGTCCAACCCCAAGGCCTAGGTCGCTTTTGTGTGCGCTAGCGTCGCGCACGCACGTTGGGGCGGGAGCCCCAGCGTCTTCTAATCGCTACTTGGTCTTCGCACTCTATAAATTCCCACTTTTCCCTAAAGCTTTAGCCATGACAACACCCCACACTGCTTCCATCATCGACGGCAATGCGCTGTCTGCCCAATTGCGCGCCGATGTGATGCGCCGCTCCGATGCGCTCAAGGCCCGTGGCATCACCCCCGGACTGGCCGTGCTGCTGGTCGGTGAGAACCCGGCTTCACAGGTGTATGTGCGTAACAAGGTGAAAGCCTGTGCCGATGCCGGCCTGCACTCGGTGCTGGAACGCTATGACGCGGACATGACCGAAGCGGCCTTGCTGGCGCGCATTGATGCGCTCAACAATGACCCAGCCATCCACGGCATCTTGGTGCAATTGCCGGTGCCCCAACATATTGACGCCAACAAAGTGATCGATGCCATCGCGCCCGAAAAAGACGTTGATGGTTTTCATATCGCCAGCGCCGGCGCTTTGATGGTAGGCCAGCCCGGCTTTCTGCCCTGCACGCCTTATGGCTGCATGAAGATGCTCGAATCGATTGGCTATGACTTGCGCGGCAAGCATGCGGTGGTCATCGGGCGCAGCAATATCGTGGGCAAACCCATGGCCATGCTGCTGCTGCAAAAAAATGCCACCGTTACGATTTGCCACAGTGGCACCAAAGACCTCAAAGCCATGACGCTGCAGGCCGATGTGATTGTCGCGGCGGTAGGCAAAGTCAATGTGCTGACGGCCGATATGGTCAAGCCCGGCGCGGTGGTGATCGACGTGGGCATGAACCGCAATGCCGAAGGCAAGCTGTGTGGTGACGTGGACTACGCCGGCGTGCGCGAAGTGGCCGGCCACATTACGCCGGTGCCGGGCGGCGTCGGCCCCATGACC
>JBBAPY010000276.1:0-3775 GCA_040400635.1 Rhodoferax sp. | reverse complement strand
CTCTCCATATGGGACGCCATGGTGATTGAAGCAGCATTGCGCGGCGGCGCAAACACGCTTTACACCGAAGACCTCACCCACGGTCAACGTTTTGATGCGCTAACCGTAGTGAATCCTTTTATCTGATGGCCACGCAGGCCCGACGCCCCCGCATTCGGTACATTAGTGCCACTCAGCCAGCCAACAGCCCACCCGCCACCCATGACCTCAGTCTTTAATTTCACCTTCGTGCCCTGGTTCAGGTCGGTGGCGCCCTATATCCACAAGTTCCGCCACCAGACCTTTGTCGTCGGCATTGCTGGCGAAGCGATTGCCGCGGGCAAACTGCCGCACCTGGCGCAAGACCTGGCCATGATCCAAAGCATGGGTGTCAAGGTCGTGCTGGTACACGGCTTTCGACCCCAGGTGAACGAGCAACTCAAGGCCAAAGGCCACACGGCGAAGTATTCCCACGGGATCCGCATCACCGACGAAATCGCGCTCGATTGCGCGCAAGAGGCCGCCGGTCAACTACGCTACGAAATCGAAGCCGCCTTCAGCCAGGGGCTGCCCAACACGCCCATGGCCGATTCCACGGTGCGGGTGATCAGCGGCAATTTCATCACCGCGCGTCCGGTCGGGATCGTTGATGGCGTGGATTTCCAGAACTCCGGCGTGGTGCGCAAAGTCGATACCGCAGGCATCAGCAAAGTACTGGACATGGGGGCTATGTTGCTGCTCTCGCCCTTCGGTTTTTCGCCCACGGGCGAAGCCTTTAATTTAGCCATGGAAGAAGTCGCCACCTCAGTGGCCACGGCCTTACAGGCTGATAAATTGATTTTTCTGACTGAAGTGCCGGGCATCTTGCAGCGCCCGCATGAGCCGCCGGGGGAGGACAACCCAGTGGACACGGAACTGCCACTGGCCGCTGCGCAAGCCTTGTTGCTGGAAGCCCCCTCGGCCCGCGAGCCTAGCGATGTGGGCTTTTATTTGCAACATTGCGTTACCGCCTGCAAAGGCGGGGTCGAGCGCAGCCACATCATCCCCTACGCAGTGGATGGAGCTATCTTGCTGGAAGTGTATGTACACGACGGCATTGGCACCATGATCGTCGATGAAAAACTCGAAAGCCTGCGCGAGGCCACCGAAGACGATGTGGGCGGCATCCTCAAACTGATCGAGCCTTTTGAGAAAGACGGCACCCTGGTTAAACGCAGCCGTACCGAAATAGAACGCGATGCGTCCAGCTACACCGTGATCGAGCACGATGGCGTGATTTTCGCCTGCGCCGCGCTCAATCCCTACCCCGAGGGGCGCACCGGTGAGATGGCGGCGTTGACGGTATCGCCCGAGGTACAAGGCCAGGGCGACGGCGAGCGCGTACTCAAACGCATAGAGCAGCGCGCCCGGGCGGCCGGTCTGGAAAGTATTTTTGTGCTGACCACCCGCACCACCCACTGGTTTTTGAAACGCGGCTTTGTACTGGTGGACGCTGATTGGCTGCCCGATGCGCGCAAACGCAAATACAACTGGGACCGCAAGAGCCAGGTGCTGGTAAAAAAACTAAGCTAAATCGCTGCGGCTGTGGCCGCGCGCCCGTCCGCTATGGCGCCATGCGATCAGCGCGCCTGTGATGGCGACATCGCAAAAACACAGGAAAGACCAGTTGGCAATCGAGCCACCCAAAAATGTCCAATCGACCGCCGTGCAATCGCCACTGCCTTTGAACACCATAGGGATGACGCGCTGCAGCGGAAAGCTTTCGATCATGCCGTACAAATCCCGCCCGCAAGTGAATACTTCCGGCGGGTACCACTGCAAGTAACTCTGGCGCGCGGCAACAAATGCACCAAGGCCAGAGGCTAGAAAGATGAAAATTCCAAAGCCAACCCAGGCGCGCGGGGAACTGCGCGTCGCCGCAAACGCGGCCAGCAGCGCCACCAGCACAAAGGCATAGCGCTGGACAATGCACATAGGGCAAGGCTCCAGCCCGACCACGTGCTGCAAGTACAAGCCAAAAGCCAGCAAACAGGCCGCAACGATAGCGGTCAGCCCGTAAATCCGCCTCGGGTGGGCATCGAGCAAGTCAAAAAGCACCGTCACATGTTTTCCTTCATCAAACTTACCCGCAGGTATGGGCGGATTATCCGTCCGCATACCAGGGGGCAGCCAGCCAAAGGGAATAAGATCGCGCTTTCGGCCGCATGTTTTTCTGCGCTACATCAAAGGTTTTACTTCATGGCACGTACCGTCACCTGTATCAAACTCGGCACCGAGGCCGAAGGTCTGGATTTCCCGCCCTACCCCGGCGAATTGGGCAAGCGCATTTGGGAAGGCGTCAGCAAAGAAGCCTGGGCTGCTTGGCTCAAGCACCAGACCATGCTGGTCAATGAAAACCGCCTGAATTTGGCCGACGCACGTGCCCGCCAATATCTGGCCCGCCAGATGGAGAACCATTTCTTTGGCAGCGGCGCCGATGCTGCGCAGGGCTACGTGCCGCCAACGGCCTGAGCCCGACCCCCAATCCCGTGGCCGCCGGCGCCACATGCATTCTGGATACCGCTTTCGGTGCGGGCGAGGGGTTTTTACGCGCCTGGCAGGACGATCCCGAAAGATTGCAGCGCCCAGCGCAATTGCACTATGTCGGACTGATGGAGACGGGCGATTGGCCATTCGGCATCACAGCCCGTCCCCATGCCGCGAACGCTGCATCGGGCACACACGCGCATGCCCTGGGCCAAGCCCTTGGTGCCCTGTCCATCGGCAAAGGCCCCTCCCCAGGCTTTTACCGCTTGCCCTTTGACCAGGGCCGGGTGCTGCTGACTTTATGCCTTGGCCCCCGAGGCGCCAGCTTGGCCCAGTTGGTGATGCAAGCCGACCACATCGTTTTAGGGATGGACCAGGCATGGACTGCGGCCGAACTGCATCGCCTGCAAGCGCTGGCACGCCGGGGCACCACCCTGGCCTATGCTGGCGGGGCGGGACAAGACGCTGGAAAGCCGGCCCTCGATGCGGCCTTATGGAAGCCGCGTGGCGATGGAACCCTAGTTTTCGACCCGGCCTGGGCTTTGCGAAGCAGCCGCACGGCACCGGTGAAAGTGTTTGAAAAGCCCGGTCACTGCACGGTAATCGGCGCTGGGATTAGCGGCGCAATGGTGGCCCGCGCCTTGACCTTGCGCGGTTGGCAAGTCACCGTGCTGGAACAACAAGCGAGCGCCGCCGCAGGTGCCTCCGGCCTGCCGGCAGGCTTGGTCAGCGCCAGTGGCGACTCACCCGCCGACCCGCTGTATGGCCTTACACGCAGCGCCTACCATCTGACGCGCCAGATCTTGCATTCGATGCTGGTGCAAGGCGAAGATTGGGACGAAGGCGGCGCGATGCGCGCGTATGTGCCCGGTGCGCAAAGACGCAAAACTAGCACCGGCCGAGTCGCCTTATCAGCAGACGCAGCAAGGCTTGCCAATACAAACGCGCGAAGTACAAACGCGCGAAGTGAATGGCGCGCCGAAGCACTATGGCTTAAACCGCAAGCCTTGATACGCGCCTGCCTGTCCACCCCTGGCGTGACACTGCAATGCAAGGCGGCAGTGCAGCGCCTGCATTTTGAAAATGCGAAGTGGCATGCTTTGGACGCGCGGGGTCAACCCATTGCAAGCAGTGAACTACTGGTTCTGTGCAACGCCATGGATGCCGTGCGACTGCTGGCCAAGACCGACGAAGTCGCAGCCGATGTCTTAAGCAGCGCAGCGCGCCGTGCTCTCACACAGCTACACCCTTTATAGGGCAGCATCAGCTG
>JBBAPY010000275.1:0-3812 GCA_040400635.1 Rhodoferax sp. | reverse complement strand
GATTGACGCGCAGTACAACACCTCGCTCACCCTGCCCGACCCGGCCGCGCCCGGGCGGCATTACGTCGAACGGGCACAGCACGCACGCGCCACGCTGCGCTGCAGCTTGGACATTCCTTTTGGACCGACGCTGCATGAAACGCTGGATATTTTTCCGGCAGCACAAGCCAACGCGCCGGTGTTTGTGTTCATCCACGGTGGCTACTGGCGCGCTTTGACCAGCAAAGAATTTAGCGGCGTGGCGCTGGGTTTGCAAGCGCGCGGCATCACCACGGTGGTCGTGAATTACGCCCTGTGCCCGCATGTGACGATTGACGAAATCACGCGCCAAGTACGCGCTGCCGTGGCCTGGACGGTGTGCCATATCGCTAAGTACGGTGGCGACCCAGAGCGCATTGCTGTGGGTGGGCATTCGGCCGGCGGGCACCTGACGGCCATGTGTTTGCAAACCGAATGGGCACGGGACTACGGACTGGCGCAAGACCCGATCAAGGCGGCGATCTGTATCAGCGGGATTTACGACATCACGCCGCTGCGCTTTAGCTATTTGCAACCCATGATTCAGCTGGACGATGGTGTCATACGCCGCAATAGCCCGGCTTTTATGGCGCGGCCTTGCAAGACGCCTCTTTGGATCACCTGGGGCGGAGCGGAGACACCTGAGTTTGACCGACAAGCGCGCCTGATGCAAAACGCTTGGATGGCGCAAGGCAATAAGGCCGAGCTAAGTGCTATCGAGGGCGCTAACCATTTCACGGTGATCCACGGTTTTGAGACCCCGGACAGTGCTTTGTGCAACTGGTTGGTGCAGCAGCTTGGGGTTTGAGAGCGTGTTTTTCCCCCGCTTCCCCCCCGCCCCTTCACCCCCGCTGGGGTGAAGGGGAGCTTGAACAGCCAATTTATTGGTTTAGGTTTGGATAGGGGTCTTGGTGCGTGAGCTTGCGATGCGGATTGGTTCGCTTTGATGGGTGAGCGGGGCAGTCGCAGTCAATGGATTGGGGCCTGGCTCGCCTTTCTTTTGCTTTTCGACCCACAAGTGGTAATCTAGCTGCCATGCAAGCGACGCTCCCCACCTCACCCGACACACCCTACCGCGACCGCAAGCGCTACGCTTGGCTTTTGTCGCTGTTGGTCCCCACCACCGTGCTGGTGGGCCCAGGCTTGATGGTTTGGTCAGGCGATGCCCGCTTGCTATGGGCGCCCGTTTTATTTTTCTACGGCTTTATTCCCTTGATCGATTACTTCATGGGGGAAGACTTGAGTAACCCGCCCGAATCGGCGGTCCCGGCCCTGGAAGCAGACCGCTTTTACCGCTGGATTACCTACCTTTTGGCGCCAGTGCTATGGGCTGCGTTTATTTTCAGCGCCTGGTTTGTCGCGACACACGATTTGCCGCTGCACGGCTGGTTGGCGATGGTGATGATATGTGGTGCGGTCGGCGGTTTTTGTATCAACTTGGGCCACGAATTGGGGCATAAAAATACCGCGCTGGAAAAAGCGTTGGCCAAAATCGTGCTGGCGCCTTCGGCCTATGGGCATTTTTTTATTGAGCACAACCGCGGCCACCACCGTGATGCGGCTACGCCGCTAGACCCGGCTTCTTCCCGCATGGACGAGTCGATTTATCGCTTTGTGTTGCGCGAGATGCCCGGTGCTTGGGTGCGCGCTTGGGAGCTGGAAAGCACACGCCTGCGTCAGGCTGGTTTGCCCGTGCTGTCCTGGCACAACCATATCCTGCAACCGGCTCTACTCACCCTGCTGCTATGGGCGACTTTGATGGTTTGCTTGGGGCCGCAGATATTGCTGTTTCTCATCCCGGCGGCTTTCTGGGCCAACTTTCAGTTGACCTCGGCCAACTATGTAGAGCATTACGGCTTGCTGCGCCAGCAAAGCAGCAATGGGCGCTACGAGACATGCAAGCCGCACCATTCCTGGAACAGCAACCATATTTTTTCGAACTGGATTTTGTTTCAGCTACAGCGCCACTCGGACCACCATGCGCACCCGCTGCGGCGCTACCAGTCGCTGCGCCATTTCGAGGACTTGCCCACGCTGCCCAGCGGCTACTTTGGCATGTTTGTGGTGGCCTACATTCCACCACTGTGGTTTTGGATGATGGACGCACGCCTGCTCGATCGCGTGGGCCGCGATACCAAGAATATCAACCTGGACCCGGCGCGCCGCGCAGCGCTGGTGCAGCGCTACGGGCTAGTTGAAACGCAAGGCACCAGCGCCTGAATTACATATTGCGCCGGTACTGCCCGCCGACTTCAAACAAGGCGTTGGTGATCTGACCGAGCGAGCAGACGCGCACGGCGTCCATTAGCACCTCAAACACATTGCCGTTGTCGATCACCGCCTGCTGCAAACGCTTGAGCATGGCAGGCGCCTCGTGGGCATGCGCCGCGTGGAAGGCCTGTAGGCGCGCCAGTTGGCTTTCTTTTTCTTGTGGGGTACTGCGCGCGAGTTCCAAGGTCTCGAGCACCTGCTCGCCATGCGGATTGCGGAAGGTGTTGACGCCGATGATGGGCAGCTCGCCGGTGTGCTTGAGCATTTCGTAATGCATGGATTCGTCCTGAATTTTGCCGCGCTGGTAGCCGGTTTCCATGGCACCCAAGACACCACCACGCTCGGAGATTTTTTCAAACTCGGCCAGTACCGCCTCTTCCAGCAGTTCTGTCAATTCCTCGATGATGAAAGCGCCTTGCGACGGGTTTTCGTTTTTCGCCAGCCCCCACTCACGGTTGATGATCAGCTGTATCGCCATCGCACGGCGTACGCTGTCTTCGGTGGGCGTGGTGATGGCCTCGTCAAAGGCGTTGGTATGCAGGCTGTTGCAGTTGTCGTAAATCGCGATGAGTGCTTGTAGCGTGGTGCGAATATCGTTGAACTGGATTTCCTGGGCATGCAGGCTGCGGCCACTGGTTTGGATGTGGTATTTCAGTTTTTGGCTGCGCTCGTTGGCGCCGTATTTTTCTTTCATGGCCACCGCCCAGATGCGGCGTGCCACACGGCCCATGACGGTGTATTCCGGGTCCATGCCGTTGCTGAAAAAGAAGGACAGGTTGGGCGCAAAGTCGTCGATATGCATGCCGCGCGCCAGGTAGGCTTCTACAAAAGTAAAGCCATTGGACAGCGTAAAGGCCAGTTGCGAAATCGGGTTGGCACCAGCCTCGGCAATGTGATAACCGCTGATGGACACACTATAGAAATTGCGCACCTTATGGTCCACAAAATACTGTGCCACATCGCCCATGACCTTGAGTGAAAACTCGGTGGAAAAAATGCAAGTGTTCTGACCTTGGTCTTCTTTCAGGATGTCGGCCTGTACCGTGCCGCGCACGTTTTGCTTGACCCAGGCGCGGATGTCGGCGGCTTCTTGCGCATCGGGCTCGCGGCCTTTGTCGGTACGAAATTTGTCCAGGTTTTGGTCAATGGCCGTGTTCATGAACATGGCCAAGATGCTGGGTGCCGGCCCATTGATCGTCATGGACACGCTGGTGCTGGGGCTGCACAAATCAAAGCCGCCGTACAGCACCTTCATGTCGTCCAGCGTGGCGATGGACACACCGCTGTTGCCGACCTTGCCGTAAATGTCCGGACGCGGATCGGGGTCGTTGCCGTACAGCGTGACCGAGTCGAATGCGGTGCTTAGCCGCTTGGCGGCCATGCCACTGCTCAGCAATTTGAAGCGGGTGTTGGTGCGAAAGGCATCACCCTCACCGGCGAACATACGCGTGGGGTCTTCGCCCTCGCGCTTGAAGGCGAAGGTGCCGGCGGTGTAGGGGTAGCTGCCGGGCACGTTGTCGAGC
>JBBAPY010000274.1:0-3814 GCA_040400635.1 Rhodoferax sp. | reverse complement strand
CCCGCGTTTGCCTACTTTGCCGGCAAAGGCCAGCGCCAGGTCGCCAGTGCCGCCGGCAATATCCAGGGCTTTGTCGCCTTCTTGCAAGTTGGCCACCAGCACGGTATAGGCTTTCCAGGCACGGTGCAAACCGCCGGACATCAGGTCGTTCATGACGTCATACTTGGAGGCAACCGAATCAAAAACGCCACGCACGCGACGCGCTTTTTCCGTCTCGTCGACCGACTGAAATCCAAAATGCGTGGTGCTCATCGTGATTTTCCTGTTCAATGGCTGGCGCAGCCAGGGGCAGCGGCCAGTGGCATAGGCCCGTCGCGTTCGCGCCCGGCCTCATGCAAGCGCTTTTCATAATCACCCCACAAGCGCTCCTGCTCGGCACCCAAGAAATACAAATAGTCCCAGGAAAAAATACCGGTGTCATGCCCATCTGAAAAGCGCGGTTGCACCGCGTAGTTACCCACCGGGTCTAGGGCGTCCAGATCCACCAGGCGTTTGCCGGTCTGCAAAACCTCTTGCCCCGCCCCGTGGCCCTGCACTTCGGCCGAGGGAGAGTACACGCGCATCAATTCAAAAGGAATGCGAAAGTCTGCACCGTCTGAAAAACGGATTTGCAAGACGCGCGATTGGCTGTGTACCGTCAGGTCTTGGGGGGTGGGGGAATGTTTGCTCAGGCCGGCCATAGCTAATTCAATCGGGTGGTAGGTATGCAAATGCAGGGCGGGCCCCACGCATGCGCAACTGTAACCGCCTACACCAGTACCCGTTCTATGCCCCCGGCATTGGCCTTCTGCACATAAGTGGGCAACCATTGCTCACCCAGAATCAGACGCGCCATTTCGACCACGATGTAGTCGGCTTCCAACAATCCGTTGTTCAGGTCATTGCCGTAGCGGCTCAGGCCTTGCAGGCAACTGGGGCAGCTGGTCAGGATTTTGGTCGGCCCCACTGCGGCCAGGCCCTGGTCCGCTTTAAGCGCCGCCAGATCGTCCGCGCCCTGGCGAAGCTCTTCTTCTTTGCGAAAGCGAATTTGCGTGGATATATCGGGCCGGGTCACGCCCAGGGTGCCGGACTCTCCGCAGCAGCGCTCACTTTTGAGCACGGTGTCACCGACCAAGGCCTTCACGGTTTTCATCGGATCTTGCAGCTTCATGGGGCTGTGGCAGGGGTCGTGGTACAGATAGCCGGCACCCGCTGCGCTGCTGGCCGAACCATCCACCGCCAGTGCCGTGCCCAAGGTGATGCCCTTTTCCAATAAATATTCATGGATGTCGATGATGCGACAGCCCGGAAATATTTTGTCGAACTGGTAGCCTTGCAACTGGTCGTAGCAAGTGCCGCAACTGACCACCACGGTTTTGATATCCAAGTAATTCAGCGTATTGGCCACGCGGTGAAACAGCACGCGGTTGTCGGTGATGATTTTTTCCGCCTTGTCTGCCTGACCGCTGCCGCGCTGGGGGTAGCCGCAGCACAGATAACCCGGTGGCAGCACGGTTTGCACGCCCGCATGCCAAAGCATGGCTTGCGTAGCCAAGCCCACCTGACTGAATAGCCGTTCGGAGCCACAGCCAGGGAAGTAAAACACCGCCTCGGTTTCGGCCGTGGTGGCCTGCGGGTCGCGGATGATGGGCACGTAGTCCGCATCTTCAATATCCAACAATGCGCGGGCAGTGCGCTTGGGCAGTCCGCCCGGCATTTTTTTGTTGATGAAGTGAATTACCTGCTCTTTGACGGGCGCTGCGCCTACCGTCGAGGGTGGCTTGGCGGTCTGGCGGTTTGCCAGCACGCGCAGCACGTCATTGGCCAGGCGCTGCACCTTAAAGCCCACGCCCACCATCATGCTGCGCATGAATTTGATGGTTTGCGGGTTGGTGGCGTTCAGAAACGCCATGGCCAAGGCATTGCCCGGCCTGAAACTCTTTTTTCCCATCTTGCGCAAAAGATTACGCATATGCATGGTGACATCGCCAAAATCGATTTTTACCGGGCAAGGGCTCTCGCACTGGTGGCATACGGTGCAGTGGTCGGCCACATCTTCAAATTCCTGCCAGTGCTTGATGGACACGCCGCGGCGCGTTTGTTCTTCGTATAAAAAGGCCTCCACCAGCAGGGAGGTGGCCAAAATTTTGTTGCGCGGGCTGTAGAGCAAATTGGCGCGCGGCACATGGGTGGCGCACACGGGTTTGCATTTGCCGCAACGCAAGCAGTCTTTGATCGAATCGGCAATCGCGCCGATATCACTTTGCTGCATGATGAGCGATTCATGGCCCATCAAACCAAACGAGGGCGTGTAGGCGTGGCGCAGGTCAGACCCGTGCTTGGCAACGCCGTTCAAGCCCTGGCGTAGCAGCTTGCCCTTGTTAAAGCGCCCTTCGGGGTCGATGCGTGCTTTGTAGTCCGCAAAGGGCTGCAACTCGGCGTCGGTCAAAAACTCCAGTTTGGTGATGCCAATGCCATGCTCACCTGAAATCACGCCATCCAAAGAGCGCGCCAGCGCCATGATGCGCTTAACCGCCTGGTGGGCTGCTTGCAGCATGGCGTAATCGTCGCTGTTGACCGGAATATTGGTATGCACATTGCCGTCACCGGCATGCATATGCAGCGCCACCCAGACACGCCCCTTGAGCACACGTTTATGGATGGCCACGCACTCCTTGAGGATGGACGCGAAAGCCGAACCGGTAAATATGCTGTGTAGCGGCGCCTGCAATTGCGTTTTCCAACTGGCGCGCAGGCGGTGGTCTTGCAACTGCGGGAACAGCATTTCCACATTGTTCAACCAGCCCTGCCATTGCGCGCGTACGCCAGCGATCAAGTCCTGCGCTTGCGCCACCCGGTCTTCCAACAGTTCGGCCGATGAGATGCCGTTGGCGTCGTCGCTCTTTCCTAAGGGCACATCGCTGCGTGCAAAAAATTCAGACAAGGCATCACACAAGGCCAGCTTGTTACGCAAAGACAATTCGATATTGATGCGCTCAATACCGTCGGTGTACTCGCCCATGCGTTCGAGGGGAATCACCACGTCTTCGTTGATTTTGAAGGCATTGGTATGGCGGCTGATAGCGGCAGTGCGTTTGCGGTCCAACCAAAATTTGCGCCGCGCCTCGGGGCTGATCGCCACGAAGCCCTCGCCGCTACGCGCATTGGCCAGGCGCACTACTTCGGAGGTGGCGCGTGCCACCGCATCCGGATCGTCGCCGGCAATATCGCCCACCAATACCATCTTGGGCAGACCCGAACTGCCACCTAACTCGGCGGCGCGCTTGCTTTTGGTGGCATAGCCCACGGCCTTGAGGTAACGGTCGTCCAAATGCTCCAGACCCGCCAGCAGCACGCCGCTGCGCTTTTGCTCGGCGAACATAAAGTCTTTGATGTCCACGATGCTGGGCACCGCGTCACGCGCATTGCCAAAAAACTCGAGGCATACCGTGCGCGTATGCGCAGGCATGCGGTGCAGCACCCAAGAGGCGCTGGTAATCAGGCCGTCGCAGCCCTCTTTCTGGATGCCGGGCAGGCCACTTAAAAATTTGTCCGTTACATCCTTGCCCAGACCGGCTTTGCGAAAAGCCGGGCCCGGAATCGTCAGGGTTTCGCTGCGCAGCTGCGTTTTGCCGTCGGCCTTGAAATATTGCAGTTCAAAAACTGCCTGGTCTGCGTCATGGATCTTGCCCATGTTGTGACCGATGCGCTTGACCTCCAACCATTGTGCATCCGGCGTCACCATGCGCCAGCTGGCCAGATTGTCCAAAGCGGTGCCCCAGAAAGATCTAAATGTCTAATGTTTCGTTTTTCTAAATCCGAATTTTCTCATCTT
>JBBAPY010000273.1:0-3815 GCA_040400635.1 Rhodoferax sp. | reverse complement strand
AACGCCGAGCAGCAACAGCGCTTTTTGCCGGGTATTGCCAGCGGCGAGGTGTGGTGGAGCCAGGGCTATAGCGAACCGGGTTCGGGTTCGGACCTGGCCTCGCTCAAGACCCGCGCCGAGCGGGTGGGTGACAAATACCTTGTCAACGGCCAAAAAACCTGGACCACTTTGGGCCAGTACGGCGAATGGATTTTCTGCCTGGTGCGCACTGCCACCGAAGGTAAACCGCAAAACGGCATCAGCTTTTTGCTCATCGACATGAAGTCGCCCGGCGTCACCGTGCGGCCCATCATCCTGCTGGACGGCTCTGCTGAAGTGAACGAGGTGTTTTTTGACAACGTGCAAGTGCCGGCGGAAAACCTCATCGGCGAGGAAAACAAGGGCTGGAATTACGCCAAATACTTGCTGGCCCACGAGCGCACCAATATTGCGGACGTCAACCGCGCCAAACGTGAACTCGAGCGCCTCAAACGTATCGCCAAAACCGAAGGCGTCTACGAGGACAGCCGCTTCCGGGACGAAATCGCCAAGCTCGAAGTTGACATCGTGGCGCTGGAGATGATGGTGCTGCGCGTGTTATCCGCGGAGAAGTCGGGCAAACAGTCGCTGGATATTGCGGGCTTGCTAAAAATCCGCGGCAGCGAGATTCAGCAGCGCTACAGCGAACTGATGATGCTGGCGGCCGGGCCCTTCGCCCTGCCCTTAATCCGTGAGGCCATGGAAGCGGGCTGGCAGGGTGACCATGTCGGGCATGCACACTGCGCGCCCCTGGCATCGACCTATTTCAATATGCGCAAAACCACGATTTACGGTGGCAGCAACGAAGTGCAGCGCAATATCGTCTCGCAATTTGTACTGGGCTAACAGGCCGCAGACACCGAAGGAAACACACCATGGATTTCGATTTCTCCGACGATCAAGAGCAACTGCGCGACGCGGTACGTAAATGGGTGGACAAGGCTTACAGCTTTGAGCGCCGCCGCAGCATTGAAAAGGCTGGCGGCTTTGACCGTGGGGCCTGGAATGAACTGGCAGAGCTAGGCCTGTGCGGCCTGTACATCAGCGAAGATGACGGCGGCATGGGCATGGGCCCGGTCGAAGGCATGGTCGTGATGGAAGAGCTAGGGCGCGGCATCGTGCTCGAACCGCTGGCGCAAGCCTTGGTATGCGGCGCACTTCTATCTGGCTATGCGCAGGACCAGACCAAAACGCAGTGGCTGCCCAAGGTGTGCAGTGGTGAGGCTCTGGTGGTCCTGGCCTCTCAGGAGCATGGCAAGCGCTACCGGCTCGATGCTTCTTCCTGTACCGCCACGGCGGCAGGCCTCGGCTACCAGATCAGCGGCGCCAAAAGCCTGGTGCCTGCCGGTGATCAAGCGGATGCGTTTGTGCTGTCGGCCATGCTCGATGGCCATTTGGCCCTGTTTTTGGTGGAACGCCAGACCAGCGGCGTCCTTACGCGCGGCTATGGCACACAAGACGGCGGGCGGGCCGCAGAACTGCAAATGCACCATGCGCCAGCCACCCTGATCACCCGCCATGGACTCACGGCGCTGGAACATGCCATAGACATTGGTATCGCTGCCCTATGCGCCCAAGCCGTGGGCACCATGGACAAGACCTTGGCCATGACGGCTGAGTACATGAACACCCGCAAACAGTTTGGCGCCACTTTGTCCAGCTTTCAGGCCCTGCGCCACCGTGCGGCGGACATGAAGATGCAAGTGGAGCTAGGCCGTTCCATGAGTTACTACGCCAGTCTCAAGCTCAATGCGCCGGCGCCGGAGCGCCGCGCCGCCATGGCCCGCGCCAAGTTCCAGATCGGGCAATCGCTGCGCTACGTCGGCCAGCAGGCCGTGCAATTGCACGGCGGTATCGGCGTGACCAATGAATACATGGTCAGCCATTACTTCAAGGCCATGACGCAAATGGAAATGTGCTACGGCGACAGCATGCACCAAATCGGTGAGGTGTCGGCACGCATGCAGGACACAGCCGGGGTGTTTGCCTAAGGCCGCAGGCTTGGCCAGGCCGGCGACGCACCGGGTGCCCGCCAACGCCGGCGTATAGGGGCCCTTACCGCTTGCGGGCAGCCTAGGGTAAACCACCACCGGCCACCCGGCTAGCGCATAGCCAATGGGACTTGCTGCGCGCCGCGCCAGCGCAGACATCAAGGAGTAAAGCATTGCAGATAAGATGCTTGCGCCGCGCTTTGCCACGCCTTTACGGTATTGGGCAAACGCGAAATTCGCTTTTCGACAAACCCTTGCACTGACGTCCAACAATGAAAACTATGCGTTCTATGCCCCTGCCAGCCGCTTCTTTGTGTCTGGCCGCCAGCCTGTCGGTGCTGTTGCTAAACGCTTGCGGCAATAAAGAGGCAGCGCCTGCTGGCGCTATGGTTGCTGGAAATAGTGCAAACACAACGCCCAGCGGCGGCAGTGCATCGGCGCCTGCCGCACCCGCCAGCGGAGGGTCCGCTGCGACAGCCCCGATGCCACCAGTGACTGTCAGCACCGTGGTCGTGGAGCAAAAAGATTTGGCCGTGCGCTTGCGGGCCACCGGCGTGGTATCGCCCATTAACAGTGTGGACGTGAAGGCGCAAACTAATTCGATCATCGCCAAAGTGCATGTGCGCGATGGGCAATTCGTCAAGAACGGTGATCTTTTATTTACCCTGGACGCACGCACCGAAGAGGCCAATATTGTCAAAGCCCAAGCCCAGTTAGCCAAGGACAGCGCATCCCTGGGTGATGCCCAGCGACAACTCAAGCGCAACCAGAAGTTGGCGGCGCAAAACTTTATCGCCCAAGGCCAGGTGGACACGGCAAACGCCAATGTGGAAGTCTGGGCTGCCACCGTCAACGCAGACAAAGCGGCCATCGACGCAGCCCGGGTGGCCCAATCCTATGCACGTATCCTGGCACCGCAATCGGGACGCATTGGCACTGTGAATGTCTCCAATGGCGCCACCGTCCAGGCGAACGTGACAAATCTGCTCACGATTACCCAGGTCAACCCGATTGCCGTGAGCTTTACCCTGCCCCAGCGCAATATCACGGATGCTCTGGGCGCACTCAAGGCCGGCGGCGCGCCGGTCACCGCTACGCTTGCGGACAACGGCGGCTCGTTCAAAGGCAAGCTCCAATTCGTGGACAGCCAGATTGACGCTGCCTCCGGCTCGGTCAAGGCCAAGGCGTATTTCAAGAACGATGAGGAAAAACTCTGGCCAGGCGCCTTTGTCGAGGTGCAGCAAACCCTGCGTGAAATCAAGGACGCCTTGGTGATTCCGCAGGGCGCGGTCATCTATAGCGCGCGCGGCCCCTTCGCCTATGCGGTAGAAAATGGCAAAGCGGTGGCACGCCCACTCAAAATCGTCCAAGCCCAAGGGGCTGAAATTGCGGTGACCGGCGTCACCCTGGGCGAGTCGATCATTGTGGAGGGCAAACAAAACGTGCGCCCGGGCGCTTCGGTGGTGGAGCGCAGCAAAGACGCGGCTAAAGACCCCAAGGCGGCAACCAGCAGTCCAGAAGCACCCGCGTCCAAAGCGAGCGCGCCATGAATTTTTCCGAGATATTTATCCGCCGTCCAGTGATGACGGTGCTCTTGAATCTGAGCATCTTTATGGCCGGGGTGATCGGATTGCGCAGCATCCCGGTCGCCGCACTTCCCAGCTATGACACGCCGGTAATCAATGTGTCGGCCTCGCTGCCCGGCGCCAACCCGGACACCATGGCCACTTCCGTAGCACTACCGCTGGAAAAGCAGTTCCAAACAGTCCCTGGCCTCAAAACCATCAGCTCCACCAGTACCCTGGG